>CAZAZT010000018.1:0-38561 GCA_964489645.1 uncultured Chthoniobacteraceae bacterium
CGTGGAAGCGGTTCGGCTGGAGAGCGGAAAAAGAGATTGCTTAATGCAATCCGATTGCAATAGTGGCGAAGTGTTGCGGTTTTGCAATGTGTTGGTGTCTCTGTGGGTCTGGGTGCTGGCGGTGGCCGGTGGCCCAGGCCTTCATGCTGGGCATTCGCATGAGTGGGATGATGGGGACGAGGAAGGGGAGTGTTTGGTTTGCGAGTTGATGATGGTGTCTGGTGGGGATCCTGAGACGGCGGGTGCGGTGGTGATTGGAGAGAGGGAGTCGGTGGGCTTTGCGGATTGGGTTGTTTGGTTGCGGTTTCGGTCGGTGGTTGCGGTTGTGGTTTGGATGGATGGGCGGGGACCTCCGGGTGTTGTGGAGTGTTGAGGGTTTGACGGAAGCGCGTGCGGCATTGGCATCATCCAGCCCTGCGCTGGAAGGATATTTGCGATGGTGTGCGGGGGGGGGGTCTGCGGTTGCGGGCGGATGTTTCGAGGGAGGGAGGCTTGGTGGTGAGTGGATGATGCACGCAAGTGAACTGCATTGATTGGATCAGTATGAAAAAGATTTGTTCGAGTATTTTGTCAGGTTGTTTGGTGGTCTCGTTGGTGGCGGATGAGCATCCGCGGAGTGAGGCGACGGTGTTGAGTGAGATGGTTGTGATGGCGCTACCGTTGGAGCGCACCTTGTTTGAACAGGCGCAGCCGGTTTCGTTGTTGGCGGAGGAGAGTTTGAAGCTGTCGTTGGCACCGACATTGGGCGAGACGTTGCAGGCTTTGCCTGGGGTGAGTGCGTCGGGGTTCAGTCCGGCGGCGAGTCGGCCGGTGATCCGAGGGATGGATGGTGATCGGATCCGGATCTTGCAGAACGGGAGCAACACGATGGATGGGTCGTCGACGAGTCCAGACCATGCGGTGAGTTTTGATCCGGTGTTGGCGAGGCGGATCGAGGTGGTGCGGGGGCCTGCGACGTTGTTATACGGGCCGAATGCGATTGGGGGCGTGGTGAATCAGGTGGACGGGCGGATTCCGGAGGCGCCGATTGGCAAGCCGGTGCAGGGGACGTTGAGTGGGCGGTATGGGTCGGTGAATGCGGAGCGCGGGGGTGCGTTGATGGCGGAGGGTGGGCGGGGTCTGTGGAACTGGCATTTGGAGGGGTTCAAGCGGGCGATGGATGATCTGACGATTCCTGGGGCGAGCGTTTCATCGCGGAAATGGTTGGCGACGGCGCCGGATGAGCGTGGGGAGCTGAATCGGACGGTGGGCCGTTTGCCGAACAGCGGGTTCAGGACGGAGGGGCTTTCGGGAGGGGTATCGGCAGCTTCGGATCGGGGCTTTTTTGGGGCGGCGTATTCGGGGGTGCACTCGAATTACGGGACGGTTGCGGAGCCCCATTCATCGATCGACATGGAGCAAAGGCGGTGGGATGTGCGGGGGTTGATCCGAGAGCCTCTGCGGGGGATCCGTTCGGTGAAGTTGAATCTGGGTGTGTCTGATTATCGGCACACGGAGTTCCACGGGGCGGATGCGGAGAACGTGTTCAAGAATCGTGGGTACGATCTCCGGATGGAGGTGGCGCATGAGCGTGTGGGGTTGATGGAGGGGACGTTTGGGTTGCAGTTCGAGGGGAGTCGGCTTTCGGTGACGGGCGAACATGCGCCATTTTTGCCGGCGGTGAGGAGCAACACGGGTTCGGCGTTCTGGTTTGAAGAGGTGAACTTGGATCCGGTGCGGTTCCAGTTGGGGGCGCGGTATGATCGTGTGCAGTTGCGTGCGGGTGGGTTTGAGCGGGAGGGGACGGTGGGGAGTCCGGTTCCGGTGGAGTTTGGAGCGCGGGGGAATGGGTATGACAATGTGAGTTTATCGGCGGGGGTGATCTGGACGCCGGTGAAGGGGTATGCGGTGGCGTTGAACAGTGCGTTGTCGCAGCGGGCGCCGTCGTATCAGGAGTTGTATGCGGGCGGCGTGCACCATGCGACGGCGGTCTTCGAGATTGGCGATGACGCGTTACGGAGTGAGCGGGCGGTGAGTGTGGATCTTTCTGTCCGGAAGAATGTTGGACATGTGACGGGATCGTTGACGGGGTATGTGTACGAGTTCAGTCGGTACATCGGGATGTTCAACACGGGGGACACGGTGGAGGAGGAGCATGATGGGGAGGTTCATGCGTTACCGGTGTTCGGGTTCCGGTCGGTGCCGGCGCGATTTGTGGGGGGAGAGGCGGAAGTGGTGGTCCATCTCCACGGTGCGGTGGAGGTGGATGCGCAGGGGGAGATGGTTCCGCAGGAGCGCGCGTTGGATCTGAGTTTCAAGGCGGATTACGTGCGTGCGGAGGACTTGAGTGCTGGGGGGCGGGCTTTGCCTCGGATCCCTCCGTTCCGAGGAACGGTGGGTTTGGCGCATCGGTCAGGGGGATTTTATGCGGGGGTGGAGGGGCAGTATGTGGCGCGGCAGAACCGAGTTTCGGAGAATGAGTTACCGACCGATAGTTACTTCATGGTGAATGCGCATGCGGGCTATCGGATGAAGTTCAGTGACCGGACGGTGGATGTTTACCTGAAGGGTTTGAACCTGACGGATGTTGAGGCGCGGATGCACACCTCTGTGTTGAAGGAGGTTGCGCCGCTTGGGGGGCGCGGGATCGCCGTGGGGATGCGGGTGGACTTTTGATCGCGAGGGCGGTGGCTTTTTGGGCCGACGGCTCGGCGGGGGGATGTTGTGCCGAGCCGATGGGAGGGGTTAGAGGAGGGTGGAGTCGTCGCCTTTTTCGAGGCGGATGAGATGTTTTTTGACGACTTCGATGCTTTTGGTGAGGTCGAACAGGGCCTTCAGGATTTCGCCTTGGGCGGCGGGTGCGGCAAGTTTGGGAACGACGGGGTGCATGCTGGTGACGGACGCGGAGAGTTGGTTGCAGGTTTGGCGGAGGTTGGCGATGGCTTCGGATCTTTCCATGAAAGAGGGATTGTCCAAATGGATGGGGGATGGCAAGAGGCGTGGGTGGAAAAGATGCAAAAAGGTGGGGATGGTGGGCGGGAGCCGTTGGTGTTCATCACGTGCGGACCGGCGTATGCGCCGGTGGATGGGGTGCGTCGATTGACCAATCATTCGACGGGGGCGTTGGGCGTGGAGTTGGTGCGGGCTGCGGTGGGTGGGGGATGGCGGGTTGTGTGTTTTCGCGGGGTTGGGGCGACGGTTTTGTTGCCGGATTTTGCGGGGGTTGAGCGCGTGGGTTTCGGGACGAACGAGGAGTTACGTGCGGCGATGTTGCGGTGGGTGGGGGAGGTTGGGCAGCCGGATCTGGTGTTACATGCGGCTGCGTTGTCGGACTTTGCGGTAGAGGGTGGGGGTACGGGAAAGATGGAGAGTCGAGGTGGCGGGGTGGAGCTGCGATTGGTTCCTGTGGCGAAGTTGTTGCCGGAGTTTCGGGGTTGGTTTCCTCAGGCGCGGATCATCGGTTGGAAGTACGAGGTTGAGGGGGGGCGCGCGGGTGCTTTGTCGAAGGGGATCCGACAGATCAGGGAATGCGGCACGGACGGGTGTGTGGTGAACGGGCCTGCGTACGGGGAGGGGTTTTGCTGGGTGACACTGGCTGGCGCAGGGATGCATTTCCCTGATGCTGAGGCGCTCGCTGCGGGTGTGTTTGCGGCGGGGGGTGGTTAGTTGCGCGTCGGGAGCGGCGGCCCAAGATATTCCACCGGCACGGCTCGAGGGTAGGGGGGTAGGGTGGCGGTCACACTGGCGTGCGATTGGCGAGCGTGGTCGCCTTGGAAATCAAAGAATGAAGGGGTCCACGGGATCGATGGTTTTTGTGGCCGACCAATCGATTTTTGAGGCGTAGATCTTGTGCGTGAGGGGCGTTCAGTTCTCCGGTGCGGGGAGTGGGGCGCGTTGGCGGGGGATCAGTTCGAGGAGGGCTTTTGATTGGGAAGGTGCGAGGATTTCGGAGGTGAGCTGGTCGAGTTGGCGTTCGTGGTCGTGTAACCGTTCGACGCGGGCATGGATACGGGTCAGGAGCGCGCGATGTTCGGGGAGAGACCAATCGAGGGTGCTGATTTGGGCGGCGGGACCGGGTTGGCTCTTCGGTTTTGGGTACGAGGCTTGGAAGAGGACGAAGGTGAGGGCGTGCGCGAAGAGGGAAAGGGCGACGCAGAGGAGGGTGCGGCTGGTGCGTGCGGAGTGGTGGTCCCAGATAAATGTGAGGGTGTCAGGCTGGGGCTGCATCATCGGGGCGCATTGGTGCGACTTTTATCAAACGGAGCGCTTCCTGCGATGGCTACGCGGAAGCCATTTTGGAGGGCGGTTTGGGCGGCGCGGAGGATAAGGTCGTTCGGGGCGGAGCGGTCACCGTGGATGACGACGGAGCGTTCGCCGGTTCGGAGGTCTTTGAGGGCGGTATCGAGTTGGTCTGGGTGGACGGATTGTTCGTTCAGGAAGATGGAGGGGGAGGGGGCGTTGGTGATGTGGACGAGGATGGGTGGTGGGGAGGGGGGAGGGGGGAAGGGGGGGGGGGGAAGGACGACGTGGATCCCGGGGTTGAAGCTGAATCGTGAGGCGAGGCCGGCGAGGATGGCGGCGAGGAAGAGGACGTTGACGAGGGGCACGATGTGGAGCGCTCCGAACGGAGTGGAGGGGGAGCGGGAGAGTTTCATCGTGGTCCGAGGGATGGGGTTGCTCAGGCCTGTTTGGGGGAGGAGCCTGCGGGTTGTCTTGAGAACTCGACGATGCCAGGGGTGTCGCGATGATCGCAGATGAGGTTTACGGCTTCGATCCCTGCGCGTTCCATGTCACGGAGGATGCCGTCGACGCGGGCGGAGAGGTAGGCGTAGGCGACAGCGCAAGGGACGGCGACCATGAGGCCAGCGGCGGTGGCCAGGAGGCTTTGGAAGCTGCCATCGGCCATCTCGGCGGTGGAGGATCCGCCTCCTGCGGCGGCGAGTTCGGTGGTTGCGTCGAGCATGCCGAGGATGGTGCCGAGGAGGCCGATGAGGGGCGCAATCACGCTGGCGGCGGAGAGGATGTTGATCCGGCGTTCGAGACGGCCGACCTCGAGTTGTCCGGCGTCTTGCACGATGGCGCGCAGTTCTTCACGGGGGTGGTGGTGTCGCAGCACGGCGGCGTGGAGGACGCGGGTGACGGGTGCGGAAACGGTGGCGCATTCGATTTGGGCCTCGGCCCAGCGTTTTTCGCGGATGAGGTTGGACAGTCCACGGAGGAAGTCTGCGACGGGGATGGTGATCTGATTGAGGAAGAGGATGCGCTCTAGGAAGACTCCGCCGGAGAGGATGCTGAGCGCGAGGAGAACCCACATGAGCGGGCCGCCTTTTTGGAGGTAATCGATCATTGTGAAGGGGATTGAATCAGAGGAGCGGTACGGACTCCAGCAAACGGGGTGGTAGGCATGAAAAGCGAACAGGCGAACCTTGTGGGGTTCGCCTGTTCAAAGCGGATGTGATGCGGTTTGGGGCGCTTTTTTGGGGCGCTTATTGGTGGAGCGCCTACTGGATTGACGGGATGTTCGGCATGTCCAGCAACAGCGGCATTGGAGAGACCGGGTTAATGGATGCTGGTTCGAGATCGAGCAGGCCGACCGAATCGGCGCCGTTGACGGGTTCGATTTCGGGTCTTGGCGCGATGGGCATCCCTTCGGAGGGGAGTGCTGCTGGGGTGATCACATCGGACGGGGCGATGCCATCCTTCACGAAGGATGAGCCGTCCCCGAAGGTCCCGTGCAATCTGGAGGAGAGCATGGCGAGTTGCGCAGCGGCTCCGGATTTCTTGAGCAGCATGGGACTGCTCATGGCGAACGTGATGCAGGCTGCGAAGGATCCGATGGTTGCCAGCGAGCGAAGCGCGACGAGTCGTTTTGAATCGGTTCGATGGGCAAGAACGGATTTACGGCGGGATTCATCCAGTTGCATGGGGACCAACTCGGACTCCGAATGGAATCCTTCCTCGAGCATTTTTGATAACTCGAGGAAATCGCATACCTCCTGACGTGTCTCGTCGCATCCTATCATCATGGACTCGACGTAGAGTCGCTCTTTTGGAGACAACTCGTTCAATGCGTAATCAGTGATATCGCGTTCTGTCAGCCTCGAACTTTTCTTCGGTTTGGCGTTCATCGCAAACGATTGGGTGGGTGGTTATCGTCCGGGGGGAGGACGTAAAGGGTCAGCTTACTTTGGTGAGATAGATGATTTTTTCCTCGCGCTCGTCGCGTTCCATGAGGCTCCGGAGATTGCGCATGGCTGCGTTCAGGATGAAACCGACGTTCCCCACGGTGAGGCCGGTGATTTCACTGATCTCTTGGTAGGAGTGGAAGTTCTGGAACCGCAGTCGGACGACCTCTTGCTGGTTGGGGGTCAGTTCTTTGAGGAGGGACATCAGGCGAGCGATGCGCTCTTTCCGTTCGAGGTCTTCCGCGGGCGACGGGGCGTCGGAGCTTTGACCTTCGAACTCTGTACCGTCGACGTGGATGTAACGGTCTTGGGCGCGAAGCACCTTGAGTGAGCAGTTCCTGCACACGGTGAAGAGCCATTGAGAGAGGTGCCCTTCGATGGCTTCTTTCTCCTGCTTGTGCAAGCGCATGAAAGTTTCTTGGACAACATCACGGGCGCGCTCCAAGTCCCGGACGATGCTGTAGGAATATTGAAGGAGGGGGCGCTCGTAGCGCGTCATCGCGCTTTGTACCCATTCCGCTTTCTCGTCAGTTTTGGATTTTCCGAACATACGTTTTTGGTGGGGGGTTGATGTTCTCTCTCTGTGAAGGTGTACCTGATTGTGGGCCAATTCTTTGCTTTTTTCTCTGAAAACGCGGGGAGAGGGCATCAGACGGGTGCCCCTGGGGTGTATCGGGCGAAGGCCTAGGGTGTATCGGGCGAAGGTTTGTCCGGACAATCGAACAATCCGTCCCGTAGAATCCGGTCTGCAACGCTCTCGGGGACCAAACTTCGCCAGTGTGGAGCTCCGTCTCGGATGGCGCGAATGACTTCGCTGGGGAAAATCTTGAGCAAGGCGGGGTCGGAGGGTTCGACGTGGATGAGGGATCCTCGATTGCGGAGGTAATCGTAAAGGGGTTGGAGATCTGGACCGACCTGGAGGTTGTGGATGGACGTGACGGTGTTGCTTGATCGGTTGATCGCGGGGTAAACGAACAGGCGGATATTGTGTTTAAGGAGGCGGCCGAACGCTTCGAGAATGCCTCCGGGGAGGCGCGCGTAGAACTTCTCGTCGAAAAGGTTCAGTACGCGGGTGGAGCTGAGGGCGAGCCCGATGGGTTCTTGGGTGATTTTACGGAGGTACTCGGCGAGTCGGAAGTATTCGGAGAAGTCCGAAACGAGGACGGTTTTTCCGCAAGCGGCGAGGGTGTCGGCGCGGTGGAGGAAGTTCTTTGGGTCAACGTTCGGCTGGTCCGAGAGAAGATTCCGCATCGTGATCTCTGCGAGCTCGACGATGGGTTTGTCCTCGAGTTCGGGATCGTTACGGAAGCGTTTGGTGGCTTGGTCCAGCATATCGATGTGGACTTTTGTCACGGGATGGAAGGAGCCTCGTTCGACGAGAACGGCCTTTTTGTAAAGGGCTTCTGAGGGTTGGAGCACGGTTCCGTCGGGTCCGAACATTGCGGCCCCGGAGAGGCCGAGTTGGACGAGTTTGAGACTCATGAGGCGATTATCGACCTGTCGGAACGCCTCGCCGGAGAACTCGATGAGATTGATCTCGATGCGGTTGGTTGAGAGTTGGTCGAGGAGTGCGTTGAGGAGTGCCTCTGGGTTTTTGTGAAGGAACGCTGCACCGTGGAGGAGATTGACTCCGACGACGCCGAGGGCTTCCGCTTGGAGGAGCGCGTCGCCATCGAGCATCCGGACGTGCAGGATGATGCGGGAGGGTTTTGCGAGGGGTTCGTGTTGGAACATCACCCCCATCCAGCCGTGGCAATCATTTCCCCCTTTGAATGAGCGTGCTGCGACGGTGTCCGCGAACGAGAAGAAGCAGGTTGACGCTCCGCGTTTTGCGGTGAGGCGTTGGACGTCCAGATCGAACTCCCGTTTGAGCATGGCCTCGAGGCGGACGCGGGAGACGTAGCGTTCGGCTTTGCCGTAGATGGCATCCGACACGGTCATGTCGTATGCCGAGATGCTTTTCGCGATGGTGCCGGCTGCGCCTCCGACTTGGAAGAACCAGCGGACCACTTCTTGACCTGCTCCGATCTCGGCGAAGGTGCCGTACCAGCGTGGGTCGAGGTTGATGTTGAGGGCTTTTTGTCGGGTATCGAGGGATGGGTCAGCGGTCATTTTGGACGGGTGATGGATCCGTTCCGAGGGGTGGGAGAGGGACTTCGTGGTAGTTGAGCGCCCACTCTTTCATGAAGCGGACGCGGGATGGGGAGACTTTGTAGATGATGAGGTCTGGGTTGGAGAGGGATCCCAGATATTTGCGGAGCAAGGGGTTTTCATCCCAGATGGATTGGAGCACGGCGGGGTCTGTTTCGATGGTTGCGGTGCCTGTGATGCGGGTTTGGTCGTGTTGATCGTCGAGGTAACAGACTTCGACATTTGGGCAGGCTGCGATCTCTGAGGTTTTGCCGTAGGCGCGGAGGTTGGCGATGTGGATGGTGAATCCGTTGACTCGCACGGGGGAGACGGGGCGAAGGCGCGGTTGGTTTCCGTCGAGTGTTGCCAGCATGGGGAAGCGCGCATTCTTGATGACTAGGGCTGCCTTTTCGACGAGTTCCTCGGGGGTGAATGTCGGCGCTGGAGGTTGTGGCATAGGTCGTTGAGGTTAGCTTGGGTGGATCGGATTTCAACTGAGGCGCGGCGGTTGCCAAGGGCCACGCGCGGGAGGTTTGTTGGAACGTGAGGAGTTTGGATGTGTCACGAGTGGCGTAGTGAGAGGGCGATGGCGCATCCGACGGCGAGGAAGCCGCCGAGGATGGCGCGCGGGCCGGGTCGCGATCCTTTGAAAACGAACGTGAAGAGCATGGTGACAAGGGGGGAGGTGGCGACGATGGGAAGGACGATGACGCTTGGGGTCGTGAGGAGGGCGATCTGGTAGCAGGCGACTCCGAAAGCGGGTCCTGCGAGGGAGTTGCCGATGATGAGCGGGGCGCCTTTTTTGAGGCGGTGCAGGATGGGCGCTTCCTCCGTTGTGCTGGCGGTCGATCGTTGACGGAGGACGGCTGCGGTGAGGAGCGTGATGGCGGTGCCCATGACGATGCGCTCGAATGCGGCGGTTCCGCCGTCGACGTGCATTCCTGCGGCTTCTGCGACGGCGTTGGCCTTTCGCGAGACGACCGCGCCGAGGGCTTGGCCTGCGGCGGAACCGATCCCGAAGAGGATCCCGATGAAGAACTGGCGGCGATCGGGGGTGGAGGTGTTGTCGGGAGCGAGAGCGAGGGCAACGCCCACGAGGATTCCGGAGGCGGTGAGGAGGTCGATCCAGCCAACGGTGGTATCGAGCCAGAGGTACTCCGCGGCGGCTGCGATTGGAGTTGCGAGGCACTGGGTCAGGAGGATTGCGAGTCGGGGGCCGATTCGAGGGAGGGAGGCGAACATGGACATGTCGCCGAGGCCGTATCCGATGAAGCCGCTGAGGAGGAACCACGGCAATGCGGGGCCGCCGAGGCCATGTCCACCGGTGACGCTCCAGATGCCGAGAAGCACGGTTGCGAGGACCAGTCGCGCGATATTGGCGAGCATCGGGCCGGCGGCTTTGGCTGACTCGGCGGCGAAGAGGATCGAGATGGAGAAGAATACGGCGGTGAGGAGCGAGGCGAGCATGGGAGGGCCTTAGGGAGAGGTGAGGCGTTGGAGGAGGCGGTCGACGTTGACGTGGCGTTCGATCATTGCCTGGATGGCGTCGATTTTCTCGTATTCGCCGGGGAGTGTTTTGACGGTCATGGAGTGAATGGCGCAGGCGATGGCGTAGGCATCGAGAGGGGAGGAGATGATCGGCACGCCGGCGCGCTGGATGGCGGCGAGTATTTCTGGGTCGGCTTCGTCTCCGTCGCTGATGATCACGCCGGCGAGGCCTCGTCTGGGGTCATTTCCTGAGGCTGCGAGTGCGGCCAAGATGAGATCCTCCCGATCGCCTGGGGTCACGACGAGCGTTCCTGGGGCGAGGATGCGTGCGGCTTTTCCGGAGCTGAGACCGCCGATCACGACGTGGTGCACGGGTGCGTCCCCGTGATGGTTGTCCCCGATGAATTTTCCTTTGATGGATTTGCGGATGATGCCGAGGGAGGGTTTCGTGAGTTTTGGTTCTTCGGGGATGCAGCCGAGGAGTTCGACGCCGATGCGAGCGAGTCCTTTTCCTGCGAACTCGGAGACGAGCGCGTATTTAGAAGGGAGCACCTTGTTCACGATGGCGCCGATGACTTCGACCCCGGCTTTGTCGAAAAGTGCCTTGTTGAGAGCGATTTCATCGACGGGTCTGCCGATCCCGCCGCGGGTGACGAGGATGACTTTTGCGTTCAAGGTGGCGGCCACTCCGGCGTTCGAGAGGTCGAACACGGAGCCGACGCCGGCGTGGCCGCTCCCTTCGATGAGGACGAAGTCCTTTTCCCAAGCGGCTCGATCGAAAGCGGTCCGGATTTTCCGGACGAGTTGGTCGTGGTTGGACGTTTCGATGTAGCGGCGTGTGAAATCGGGTTCGACGGCGATGGGGCTCATCGCTTCGAGGGGTGTGTGGACGCGGTAGGTGGTGTCGATCAGGACGGTGTCTTCGTCGATGGACATACCGTCCACGCGGACGAATCTTTGTCCGACCGGTTTGATGTAACCGATGCGGCCGAGGCGTTTGCGGAGTGCGGCGAAGAGGCCGACGCAGGTGGTCGTTTTCCCGTCGTTCTGTTCGGTGGCAGCGACGAAGATGCGAGGGGTGACGGTGTTCACGATGGGTTTGGTGCGGGTTGTTCGCGGAGCGCGGGGATCTTGCAGAAGAGGAGTCTGAGGCTATTGAGCACGACGAGGAGCGTGCTGCCTTCGTGTCCGATGACGCCGGCGGTGAGCGGGATTTTCCCGGCGAGGGCGAGGCCGACGAGGACGAGGACAACGCCGAGGGAGATGGTCAGGTTTTGGTGGATGACGGATCGGGCGATCCGGCTGATGTCGAGTGCGACGACGAAGTTCTCGAGGCGATCGTGCATGAGGATGAGGTCGGCCTGTTCCATGGCGGCGTCGGATCCGCGAGCGCCCATGGCGATGCCGACGTGGCTAGCGGCGAGGGCGGGTGCGTCATTGATGCCATCGCCGATCATGACGACGTTGCGGCCTTGGCGTTGCAAGCGAGAGATGGCGTCGAGCTTTTGGTGGGGGTTGAGTCCGGCGTGGATGTCCTTGATCTCGAGTTTTTCGCGGAGCGACTCTGCGGCTTCGGGGCGATCGCCGGTGAGGACGATGGGGAGGAGTCCCCGATGGCGGATGGATCGGATCACCTCTTTGGCGGCGATACGGACTTCGTCGCGGAGCCGGATGCAACCGGTGGCGTCGGGGGTTCTGACCCAGACTTCTGAGATGCCGAAGGGGGTTTGTTCGTTGGAGATGGGGCGGGGTTCACCGGGTTCGGTGATGAATTCGGCGCGGCCGAGGCGCACGGGTTTTCCGTTCAGCGATGCGGTGAGTCCTTGTCCGGTGATGGATCGCAGGTCGTTGATGGGCTGGGGTTGGATGCCTTCGGTGCGACCGAATCGGGTGATGGCGCGTGCGAGGGGGTGGTTTGAGTGGTGTTCGAGACTTACGGCGGCCTGGAGGATCTCGAGATGTTTTTCGGAGGGGGATGCGATGATGTTTTCGACTTTGAGTTCTCCGGTGGTGAGGGTGCCTGTTTTGTCCATGGCGACCACGTGGGCATTTGCGAGGTGTTCGACGGCGACGCCGCCTCGGAAGAGGATGCCGTGGCGTGCGCCGCGTGCGATGGCGGCGAGGATGGCTGACGGGATGGAGAGGACGAGTGCGCAGGGCGATGCGACCACGAGGAGGGTCATTGCGCGGTAGAACGCGGAGGGAGCGTCGGGATGTGATTGGAAAGGGGGGACGTGGAGGAGGAGCCACCACGTGAGGAAAGCGGCGAGGGTGAGGAGGAGGATGCCGAGGGTGTAGCCGTTACCGAATCGGTCGGTGAACCGTTGGGAAGGAGCTTTTTGACGTTGGGCATCGCGGATGAGGGAGATGATGCGTTGGAGAGCGGATTGGGCGGCGGGGCGGAGGACGGATGCGGTGATGGAGCCTTCGATGTTGAGGGTTCCGGAGCAGGCTTGGTCGCCCTGTTTTTTGGGTACGGGGATGGCTTCGCCGGTGAGGCTGGATTCATCGACGTGGGTGTCGCCGGAGGCGATGGTGCAATCGACGGGGAACTGAGCGCCTGGGGGGATGCGGAGCAGCATTCCGCGGTGGAGTTGTTCGACGGGGATCTCGGTTTCGGATCCGTCTGGGAGGATACGGAATGCGGTTTTAGGGGCGGCGTTGATGAGGGAGTTGATGGCTCTGCGAGTGCGTTCGAGTGCGTAGTGTTCGAGTGCGCCGGCGAAGGAGAACAGGAAGAGGAGGATTGCGCCTTCGGTCCATTCTCCGATTGCTGCAGCGCCAGCTGCGACGGCGAGCATGAGGAAGTGCACGTCGACTTGGCGTTCGCGGATCTTCTCGATCACTTCGTGAGCAGGCTCCCATGCGCCTGTGAGGTAGGCGACGGCGAAGGTGAGGAGGGATGCGGTTTCGAGGCCGCGTTGGTGGAGGTTGGCGGCGATGGCTGCTGTTGCGGCGCAGACGAGGCTGAGGATGAGTTGTGATTTCCATTCCCCATCGGGATGTTCTTCTTCGGCGAGTGATTCCGCGTTGCGGCTGAGGCGAAGCCAGCAAGCGCTGCATGAGGCGGGTTCGGGTTGGGCAGCCATGGGGATTCAGGCGAAGACGGGTTCAGGCGGAGAGAGAGCTGGCGGATCGCAGAGGGAGTCCACGAGTTTTTGCCAAGCGGATTGGCCGGAGAGGATCTCGATATGGACCCGGAGGTAGAGGGTTGGGACCGCGTTGCGCAGGTGGGTCTCGGGGAAACGGACTGCGTCCTTTTCGGTGGTGAGGAGCGCATGAAGACCGCGATTGGTGCAGCGCTCGGAGAAGCGCTGGATCTCGTGGTCGGAGAAGCGGTGATGATCCGCGAAACGTTCACGGATATCGATGGTGGCGCCGAGTTGCTCGAGCTTTTCCTCAAAACTTTCGGGGCGCGCGATGCCGGACAGTGCGCCGACCAGTTTGCCCTCTAACCACGACAACGGGAGTTGTTCGCCGGAGTGGAGGTTGACGAGGTGGAGGGGTGCATGGGTGCACTCGATGATGTCAGCGAAACGGTTATGTTCACGGATCTTCCGGATGAGGTCGTCATTGCCGGCGGACGCACATTTTGTGAGGAGGATGTAATCGGCGCGGCGGATGTGGTCCACGGGTTCGCGGAGTGTTCCTCGTGGGAGGAGGTACCCGTTTCCAAAGGGTGCTTGAGAGTCCACGAGGCACACCTCGATGCGGCGACCGAGCGGGAGGTATTGCATCCCATCATCGAGGAGCAGGGTGTCCGATTTGAAGATCTCGACCGCGGTGGCAGCTGCGCGTCGGCGATCCCGATCGGTGAGCACGACCACGTTTCCGAGGGATTTGGCGAGCATGTAAGGTTCATCGCCAGCGAGGCCGCTATCGAGGAGGAGGGAGTGTCCGTCGTGAACGATCCGCGAGAGGGTGGGAGATACGTTGCGCCAACGATTTTGCCATCGTCGGAGCACGGGAGGTTTTCGTGACTTGTACCCTCGGGACAGGATTGCCACGCGGCGGCCGTTGTCGCGAAGGGTTCTGGCAAAAAGCTCTACGACGGGGGTTTTGCCGGTTCCGCCGACGGTGAGGTTGCCGATGGAGATGACGGTGCAGCCGGGGAACGAGGATTTGAGGTGTCCTGTGGAGTAGAGGTGGACGCGGAGACGGACGATGGCGGTGAAAACCTTGCTCAGGAGGAGGAGGACAGCTCGCAGAAGTGCTGCACGTTTTCCGCCTCGGCCGTGCAGGATGACGTCGATGGCGAAGCGTTCGAGGTCCTCGAGTCTTCGTTTTGCCATTGCGCAGGGTCAGTCTAGGACGCGGAGGCCGGTATTGTCGGCGGTGACGGTTTCCACGCGGACCTGCTTGGGGTTGGGACACGCATTTCGCATGGCGTCGGCGACGGATTCGGGTGTGCGGTCGGTGATGCAGCAGATGGTGGAGCCGGATCCGGAGAGAAAACCGCCGAGCGCGCCGGCTTGGGTTCCTGCTTGGATGACGTCGTCGAGGAAGGGGATGAGCGGTTTACGGAAGGGTTGATGGAACGCGTCGTTGAAGGCGTCTTTCAAGAGGTCTGGCTTTTGGAGGGCGAATGCAGCGGTGATGCGGCAAGCGTTTGCGCTGCTTTGGACGGCGGCGAGTCGGTCCAAGGAAGTGGGGAGGACTTTTCTTGCTTCAGGGGTGGAGACCTCGAAGGGGGGGATGACGAGGACGAAGGAGAGATGGTCGGGCACGGGGAATCGTGCGACACGGCCGCCGGAGGCGACGGTGAATCCGCCGAATGCTGCGGGGGCGGCGTTGTCGGGGTGACCTTCGAGGGAGGCACAGAGGCGGAAGAGGTCGTCGATGGAAAGGGGGGAATCTGTGAGGGCGTTGAGGGCGCCGAGGAGGCCGAGGCGGACGGTGACGGAGCTGCCGAGGCCTCGGGAGGTGGGTATTTCGCCGTCGATGGACCACGCGAGATTGAAGCGGGCGCGGCCGGCTTCGTTGAAGAAAGCGGCAACGGCTTGTTCAGCCATTGATTGTGCAGGCGCTGGGCCGTCGATGAGATTGCCTGGGGCGAGGGTTGAGGAGACGGTGACCCGGTTGGCGAGGTTGAGGGCGATGCCGAGGCAGTCGTAACCAGGGCCGAGGTTGGCGGTGGTGGCGGGGACGGAGACGCGAGCGGAGGCCATGTTGGCGAGGCTTTCAGAAAGAGTGGGGGATGACGAAGCGAAAAGGGGCTTGAGCGGGATCGTGCGGGGTGAGTTTGCGGTGTCTGAAAAGGCATAAAAAATGTCGACGCAGTTGGGACGGTTATTGGCTAGCGTTCGGGCTGTCTTCCTATGTCCAAAAAAATTCGTATCGCGGTGGTAGGCCTCGGATTCGGGGCGGAGTTCATTCCTATTTGGCAGCGTCATCCGTTGACGGAGTGTGTGGCGGTTTGTCAGCGGAATCCGGAGAAGTTGAATGCCGTTGCGGATGAGTTCGGGGTGGCGAAGCGGTACGCGGACTTTCGTGAGTTGCTGAAGGACTCGGAGGTGGATGCGGTGCACATCAACTCGCCTATTCCGGATCACGGATGGATGAGCATTGAGGCCTTGAAGGCGGGCAAGCACGTGGCTTGCACGGTTCCGATGGCGACATCGGTCGAGGAATGCCTGGAGATCATCCGTTTATGTGACAGCACGGGGCTGCGGTACATGATGATGGAGACGGTTGTCTACAGTCGGGAATTCCTTTTCATGAAGGACTTGTACGAGCGCGGAGAGTTGGGGCGGATCCAGTTCTTGCAGGCGAGTCATCAGCAGGACATGGATGGGTGGCCGAACTACTGGCCGGGGTTACCTCCGATGCACTATGCGACGCACTGTGTTGGTCCGGTGTTGGGGTTGCCGAAGAGGGACGCCGAGTATGTGAGCTGTTTTGGTTCGGGTTTGATCCGGGACGAGTTGGTGGGGCATTACGGGTCGCCTTTTGCGGTGGAGACTGCACACATCAAGATGGCGGGGTGCGATCTTTCGGCCCGCGTGTACCGGAGCTTGTTTGACACGGCGAGGCAGTATCGGGAGAGCATTGATGTCTATGGCTCGAAGAAGTCGGTTGAATGGCCCTTGGTGGAGCACAAGCCGCTGATTTTGCACACAGGGAAGCGGCCTGAATCGGAGATCCCAGAGGAGGTGGTGGCGCCGGATTTTGCGCACCTTTTGCCGGCGGAAATCCAAAGGTTCACGACGCGAGGGGTTTACGATTCGGACGACAACCAGCATCTGAGTTTCACCCAAGGTGCGGGACATGGCGGCAGTCATCCGCATTTGGCGAATGAGTTCGCGCAAGCGCTGGCGACCGGGCGCGAGCCATGGCCGAATGCCCGTCAATCGGCGAACTGGACGAGCACGGGGATTTTGGCGCACCAGAGCGCCATGGAGGGAGGCAAGCTCATGCCGCTTCCGACGGAGACGATTTCGGCCTGATGCGGGTTTGGTGAGGAGGGCAGGTTGGGTGACGGGGGCGCTCCTTTTCGGGCGCTTCCGTCCTCGGTTTGGAGGGGAAGTCGGGTGGCGGCTCTGATCGAAAACAGGGCGAAGGGCGTGGGAGGATGTGAGAGGTTTTGTGGGGGGAGTTTGTTGCTTTTTGTTCACTCGCTTGGGGGTGTATGTTCCCCTCTGTCTTGGAACCTTGTCACTATGAGTATCTCCTTACCTCCTCCATTATTGATTGGGAATGTGCAACTTGGAGGGGGTAGGCCGCTATTCATCCTTGGGCCGTGCGTGATCGAGTCGGAGGAGTTCACGTGGAAAATGGCGCGAGCGATTGCAGATGTTTGCAACGGGTTGGGTGCCCAGTTCGTTTTCAAGGCATCGTACGACAAGGCGAATCGCACGTCGGTGAAGAGCTTTCGCGGGCCCGGTGTAGAGGAGGGGTGCCGGTTGTTGGGAGAGATTGGGCAAGCGTTGGGTGTGCCGGTGACCACGGATGTGCACAGTCCTGAGGAGGCGGAGATGGCCGCTCGTTGGGTCGACATTCTGCAGATACCTGCATTTTTGTGTCGTCAGACGGACCTGATTGAGGCGGCGGCGAGGACGGGGCGGGTGGTGAATGTCAAAAAAGGGCAGTTCCTCGCGCCGCAGGATGTGAAGAATATCGCGGTGAAGTTGGATTCGTTCGGGAACGATCGCTATTTCTTCACGGAGCGCGGGGTGAGTTTTGGGTACAACAATCTGGTTGCCGACATGCGGAGTTTATTCTGGATGAGAGAGTTAGGGTATCGGGTGGTCTTTGATGCAACGCACTCCGTTCAGCGTCCGGGAGGAGGAGGGGATAAGACTTCTGGGGACGGTGTTCTTGCGCCGGTTCTGGCGCGTGCGGCGGTTGCGGCGGGGTGTGATGGGGTATTCATCGAGACACACGAGAATCCTGCGGAGGCGATGTCTGATGGGCCCAACCAGATCCCGTTGGCGGATTTGGGAGGGGTTTTGGCGAAGTTGCAGGCGATACATGCTCTTGTTTCATGAAACAGAGGGCATCGAGGGTATTGGCTTGTTTGCTCGGGGTTTCCTGCGGGTGGAGCGATGCGAGCGAGACGGCGGAGGCGAAAGGCGAGAAGCCGGCGGAGCGTCCGATTGAGATCCCCTTGGTGAAGGGGGAGGATTCCTTGGGGGTGGTGATACCGGAGCATCGGGCGGATGGAACGTTGAAGAGTCGCTTCTCGTTGGGAGTGGCGCGTTTGGTTGAGGGGAGTTTGATCGAGGTGGAGCGCAGTCTGTTTGAATCCGTGGGGAAGGAGGGTGGGGCTGAGTTGAAGGTGACCTTTGATTTGGCGAGGTTGGACCTTGCGACGAAGCGGGTTCGTTCTGAATCGAAGGTCCTTGTGGTGACGCCGCAATACGAGGTGACTTCTGTGGGGTTGGATTTTGATTGGGGTCGCAAGGAGGGGGAGCTGAAAGGGCCTGTGAAGATGGTTTTTTCCAAGCAGATGCGATTGGGAGGGCGCGAGGAGAAGCGGTCCGTCGACGGCGGAGATGGAACGGTTAAACCGATGAGGAACAAATGATTATGCATATGACGCGTCGTCTTCTTGTTGGATGGATTGCCTCTTTGGCCCTGTTGTTTGGCGGAGCCAGCCGCGGAGCAGAGGGTGAATCGGCGAAACGGGACGCTTCGGCAACGAAGGCCGTCGACGGGGATTCGCCGATCCAGCCGATGCAGATCCAGGCGGAGGGGGGGATGCGGTTGGAGCAGGAAAAGGGGTACGGCCGTTTTTTCGGGGGGGTGATTCTTGTCAGTCCTCAAGATGGGGTGATGATGAACGCAAAGGAGTTGGAGGTATTTTTTGAGGCATCGTCGGGCGGAGCTGATCGGGCCGTTCCTGCGAAGGCGGGCAAAGAGGCTGTGGGTGCTGGTTCGCGCGAGGGGGACCGGCGCGAGAAGGGGGCTGGCGACGGATTGCGACGGGTTGTTGCGACGGGGGAGGTTGCGATTGTCCAAGAGAAAAAGCGTGACGATGGGAAGCTGGAACGTTCGGTGGCCAAAGCGCGAAGGGCGGTTTACGAGGCGGCGACAGGCAACGTGACATTGACCGGATGGCCTCAGGTGAAAAACGGTGAAAATGTCGTGTCGGCGTTGAGTGAAGACACGGTGATCGTGATGAATGAGAAGGGGGTTTTGGATGTGCAGGGGAGGGTGAAGGGCTCTTTTGTTCGAGATGAGTCGGCGCTGAAGCGTGGGGAAAAAGGTGGGTCGACGGAGAGGGAGCAGAAATGAGCGGCCAGATGGATCAGACCGGCGTTTTGTTACGGGCGGATGGTCTGGTGAAAATCTACGGTCAACGAGCCGTGGTGAATGGGGTGGATCTTGAGGTCCGCCCCGGCGAGATTGTCGGGATACTCGGGCCAAACGGAGCGGGGAAAACGACGACATTTTACATGATCGTTGGGTTGGTCCGCCCGGATGGCGGGCGCGTTTCGTTCCGGGGTGAAGACGTGACGGGAAAGCCGATGCACATGAGGGCACGGATGGGGATGGGTTATTTGCCGCAGGAGGAGTCAATTTTCCGGCGGTTGACGGTTGAGGAGAACCTGATGGCGGTGTTGGAGACGACGGAGTTGGGCAGGGCGGAGCGGAAGGCGAGGTGTGAGGAGTTGTTGGAACAGTTCGGGATAACGCATGTTGCTTCTCAGCCTGCCCTTACATTGTCAGGAGGGGAGAAGCGGCGGTTGACGATCGCGAGATCGTTGGTGACCCGGCCATCGCTGCTGATGTTGGATGAGCCGTTCTCGGGAGTGGACCCCATCGCCGTTGCGGATGTGCAGCAGATTGTTGTGGGGTTGAGGGAACAGGGGCTAGCGATCCTGATCACGGACCACAATGTGAGGGAAACGCTGTCGATCGTGGATCGAGCTTACCTGATTTACGAGGGGCGCGTGCAGACCGAGGGGTCGAAGGAGTTCTTGGTGAATGATCCTGTGGCGAGACGCGTTTATTTGGGCGAATCGTTCCGGATTTGACGGTCCGGTCCGTCTGTTGGTTTTTGCGCATCTGACCGTAAAAGCTGGCGTCATTTGGACAAAACCTCCTTGTATACGGCGGGGTGAAAACAAGCAAAAAATCACAAACAACTTACAAAGAGTGATTTGTGAAAGTTGGCATGCGCATTGTTAGTGAGTAGCTCGCCTCCGGCATCCGGGGATTCCCGGTTTGGGGAGGCAAACCACAAAACCAACACAAAACATGAAGACGACAAAAACTACTTCAATGGCAACCAAGGCAGCATTGGCTCTGGCGGCATGCGCGAGTTTGAACGCGCTGGCCGGGACCAAGCCCGCCGTAGCGGCACCTGCAGCACCGGCATCCGAGGGGCTGATGGGTTCAATCACGGCAACAGCGGACATCAGCTACGACAGCCGGTACTACTTCCGCGGCCTTTGGTTTGCGGACAACATCCTGACGACCACAATCAATGTGACCGTACCGCTGGCTGACAAGCTTACTCTCGGGTTGGGTGGCAGCTACGTGAAGGACATGGCGACGCCGTACGGTGGGAGCTTCGATTACCAAGAGCGGGATCTGTTCGGCTCTCTGAACTACGATGCGGGATTCGCAAAGTTCGGACTCGTCTACACGCAATACGGATTTCCGAAAGGGTTCTCGGGTTCTCTTAACGGGGGCTTCCTCGGCGCAGGTGAGCTGAACGTGAATGGTGCGGAGGAGCTAGGGTTCACGGTTTCGGCACCAGTGGGTCCGGTGAATGTGTCCGCCGGGGCTTACTACGATTTCCGCATCGGTGCGTCGTATTATCAGCTCGGGTTTGATACCTCTGTAGAGGTGACCTCCGCGATCAGCATCGTTCCCGCTATCGCCGCTGGGTATGGAGTGGGCGATTACTACACGGGCGCGACGAGCACGAGCGGGTTCACTCACCTCATCCCGAGCGTGTCAGCGCCAGTCAAGCTGTCGAAAAATGCGACGTTGACGCCCTACGTTGCTTACAACATCTCGGGTGACCAACGTCGTGGGAACACGACGAACTCCGAGGCATTTGGAGGCGTGAAGCTCAGCGTGAGTTACTAACCGCGAACCTCAGAAAGCAGTTTCGAGCCAGCCCAGTTGGGCTGGCTTTTTTATTCCTGAGAATAAAGCGCTTGTCTTCAATGGTTTGGGTTGTTTTGCTCGCCTGCGCCTCAGTGCGCATGTGCAATGATGGACAAAAAAAAGTTGCAAGCTGTGGCTTTTTGAGCATTGTCACGTGAGCGGCGGTCTCCTCAATGGGGGAAGACTGGCGCGAAAACACAAACCAGTACAAACACAATGAAAACGACTAAAACCTCTGTGGTTTCTAAATCCGTCCTCGCTCTTGCTGCGGTGGCGAGTCTCAACGCATTCGCTGGCCCTAAGCCGGTTGCAGCGCCTGCTCCATGCGCATCTTGCGATAACTCCGCAATCAGCGGGATTCTCAGCGCCGACTACGCGAGCACACTGATGTTCCGTGGCTTTGCCCTCGGCGACAACGCTCTCTCGACGGGCTTGGGAGTCAATGTTCCTCTCGCTGAAGGGTTCTCTCTGTCGCTCGGTTCTTCGGTCACTCGCGGTTTGAGCGCAAATGGCGCACGGAACGGAGGTCAAGGGAACTTCCAGTGGAACACGTACAGCCTCGGGTTGAACTACGACCTAGGTTCAGTAAAGGTCGGTTTGGTTTTCAACCAGTACGACAACATGAACGGCGGGGAGCGCGGTTGGGCGAATTTCTCCACCAACGAAGTCGGTGTGACCGCGTCCACCTCCGTTGGCGCCGTTAATGTTTCCACCGCACTGTTCCGCGATTTGCAGAACGATGGATGGTACGGTCAGGCTTCCGTTGACACTGCGATTGAAGTGACTTCGTCCGTGAAGTTGGTTCCTTCGGTGACCACGGGTCTCGGCTACAGGGACTACTACTCGGATCGTGGGAACAACGACGTGGGTCTTGCACACGTCACCACAGGTCTCGCTGCTCCAATCAAGGTGACCAAGAATGCTACCCTCACCCCTTACTCCACGTGGACGGTGACCGGTGGCGATCGTCAGGCAAACTTGCACAACAGCCAGCTCGTGGCTGGGGTGAAGTTCGGCGTCAGCTTCTAAGCTGATTTCCGCACAATCGCTTCTCAGTTTGAATGGCCTCAGCCCTAGGGCTGGGGCCATTTTTTGTGAAAAAATGCGGATTTCAAACCATATAGTACGGCTTATCCCAAAGATTCGAGTATCACACTGTGCTCGTTAGCCCCATGCATGCGGCTGCTCTCGAGTTCAGCGGCATCTTTGAAGCTAAATTTTCAATAGGCTTGGGAGATGTCCTAGGCAGATTTGAGACCAAGTTTCTAGGCGATCTGATTCGCTCGCAATCTCGGCTGGATCTAGCAACTGGATGTCAGCGATGGCCGATTCGTTGGACGCTATTTCAGGCGAAGAGAGTCGGACGATGTGAACTACCCCAAGGTGAACTTTGCCGACATCGTTCGAGTCATCATTCAGGAGAGCAACGGGGCGCTGTGTGAATGCGCCTCCAAGGAGCAGTTCCTCGGAAATCTCTCGGTTCACGGCGTTGAGGTAAGTCATCGAATCAAACGCGCCGCCGGAACCGTCGGTGTCGTTGATGTGTCCGCCAATCCCGATCGACATCTTCGCTGCGAGCCGCTTTTCGCCTGATTTCCCGCCGCGCGTGTAGCGGAGAACCTTGTTTCCAAAGGTGAAAATCGCGTAGGGGATCAGTTGTTTTAGCTCTGGGTTCGTTTCTGCAGGTCCACGCGCGGTGAAAAAGTTGTTCTGCTTGTCCAAGAAAGTCGGAAGGTATCGATCGAGGTCGAGATTCAACCCTTGGAATGAGCCGATTTGATCGAACAGCGCGCGACGGATAACCAAAATATTTTCTTCAAGCATGGTGAGGGATTTGTTGGTGAGAAAAAGCGCAAGAGATGTCGGTTCTCTCAGATGCAGGTCGGACGGTACATGATTTTTTAACGGGTCCTGGGGGTCCGACGTTGGTCCGAAGCGCAGGGCCAACACTTCGACTCTTGGCAGGTCGTTACTAGGTGACAGGATTAAGTCTCCTTACAGGAATCTCTCCCCACCACTCCGAGCTATGCGTTTCAGAATCTTGATATTTGCGATTTTGGGTTCAATCACGCTGACGTTCGAGGTCAGGGCGGCGGACGGCAAGGTGCAGTTCAATCGCGACATTCGTCCGATCTTGTCGGACACCTGTTTCCATTGTCATGGCCCGGATGAGAAGGAGCGCAAGGGGGGGCTCAGGCTGGATGTCCGTGAAGAAGCTTTGAAGCCGTCGAAGTCGGGAGCGATCGCCATCGTTCCCGGAAAGCCCGCGCGCAGTGAGCTCGTGGCTCGGATCGAGACGATGGAGTCTGATGATCAGATGCCGCCGGCAAAACTTCACAAGCCGTTGTCGCCGGCCCAAAAAGACCTGCTGAAGCGGTGGGTTGCGGAGGGCGCTGAATACCAAGGGCATTGGGCTTTCATCAAGCCTGTGCGGTTGGAGCCGTCCGTCCGTGCGGCGAACCCGATTGACGGGTTCATCGTTGAAAAACTCGCCTCGAAGGCGATGCGGCCTGCTGCCGAGGCGTCCCGCGAGACCTTGATCCGACGGGTGACTCTCGATCTGACCGGTTTGCCCCCGACGGCGGGCGAGGTTGACGCGTTTTTGAAGGACACGGCGTCTGGAGCCTATGAACGGGTTGTGGACCGTCTGCTTGCGTCCCCGCGCTACGGAGAGCACATGGCTGCACCGTGGATGGATTTGGCGAGATATGCGGATAGCAATGGATTCCAAAGCGACACGAGTCGGGAGATGTGGCATTGGCGGGATTGGTTGATCGGTGCCTTCAATCGGAATGTTCCGTTCAACCAGTTCACGATTGAACAACTCGCGGGAGATCTCCTGCCGGAGGCCAAGCCGGATCAGATCTTGGCTACGGGATTCAATCGCAACCATCGCCTGAATGGAGAAGGCGGGCGGATCCAGGAGGAGTGGTTTGCGGAGACGGTCATCGACCGTGTGGAGACGACAGGTCTGACGTGGATGGCGCTCACGTTGAACTGCTGTCGCTGTCATGATCACAAGTACGATCCGATCACGCAAAAAGAGTTTTATCAGATGTTTGCGTATTTCAATTCGTGTGAGGAAACGGGTGTGCTCGGGGAGTTTGGAGGCGCTGGAGCGACACGGAAGGGCGGTAACACGCGACCGGTGATTTTCTTGCCGACCGAGGAGGACAAGGCGCGGATCTCGGGTTTGGAGGCGCAGGTGGCTGCGGCTCAGAAAGCGATGGAAGACGGGCGAAAGGGATTGGCTGCGGCGATCGCGGAATGGGAGAAGGGTTTTGCTGCTGCGGCATCGGGCTTGGAATCCCCGTGGCGTTTGGTGGAGGGTGCCGTGGGACGGAGTCTCGGAGGGGCGACCTTGAGCGCGCAACCCGATGGAAGCTTTTTGGCGGGTGGGAAAAATGCCCCTTCGGACACGTATGAGGTGACACTGAAGCCCGGTGCAGGCGCGTTCACGGGGCTGATGTTGGAGGTATTGCCGGATGCGTCGCTTCCGAACCAAAGCCTTGGCCGGGGGAGCAATGGCAACTTCGTTCTCACGGCGGTCGAGGTGGATGTTCGCATACCGGGAATGGAAGAGGTGCGGTCTTTGGCGTTGACCCGTGCGGAGGCGGATTACGAGCAGAAGGGTTACGAGGTTGCGAAGATCGTTGAAGCGCAGGCGAAGGTTGAGAAAGGAAGGAGGGCGAAGCAACGTGGTGCGGCCAAAGCGGGATGGGCCGTTGATGGAAACTCGCCGGACAAACGGCTTGCGCGGAAGGCTTTGTTTGTCTGCGAGCCTGCTGAGTTGCCGGAGGGAGCGGTATTGACGGTCCGTTTGATGCACCAATCGCCTTTCGGCGATCACAACATCGGCAGGTTCAGGCTGCAGGTTTCGGGTCAACCCCCTGCGACACTCAAACTACAAGGCGGTGGACTTCCACCGGGGTTGCGTTCGGCGCTTGCGGTCGAGGCGGGCAAGAGGAACGCGACTCAGCGGAAGGAGGTTGAATCGTTCTATCTGGCCAACGTGGACAATCCCGTGAAGCGGAACGAGACGATGATCGCTGATCTCCGCAAAAAGCTTACAGCGGCGGTGGATGGACAGCCGAACGCGATGGTGATGAAGGAGGCTGCTGAGCCGCGCGCTGCATTTCTGCTCAAGCGAGGGGAATACGACAAACCGGGGGACCAGGTGAAGCGGGATTTACCCGCGGTGCTGCCTCATCTTCCGGAGGGTTCACCGAACAATCGCCTCGGTTTTGCGCAGTGGCTGGTGTCGGGCGAACACCCGTTGACGGCGCGTGTGTGGGTGAACCGTGCTTGGGAGCGATTCTTTGGAACCGGCATCGTGAAGACCACGGAGAACTTCGGTTCTCAGGCGGAATGGCCTTCGCATCCCGAGCTGTTGGATTGGTTGGCGACGGAGTTCGTTCGATTGGGATGGGACATGAAAGCGATGCAGCGCTTGATCGTCACGAGCGAGACCTATCGTCAGTCATCGGACGTGTCGGCGGACCACTTGGCCAAAGATCCTGAGAATCGTCTCCTCGCTCGGATGCCGAGGCTTCGGCTTTCTGCGGAAGCGGTCAGGGACCATGCGTTGGCCGTGAGCGGCTTACTGGTGGAGCAGGTGGGTGGCCCAAGCGTTCATCCCTACATGCCTGAGGCGGTGTGGGACGAGACGAGCAAGTACGGCAACATGAGGAACTACAAGTCAGACAAAGGTGAAAGCCTTTATCGAAGAACGCTTTACACGATATGGAAGCGGACCGCTGCGCCGCCGTCGATGTTGCTTTTCGACAGTCCGAACCGTGAGATCTGCACGGTGAAGCGGAGTCGCTCCAACACGCCAACGCAGGCTTTGGCTTTGCTGAATGAAGTGACTTATGTCGAGGCTGCGCGCAAGTTGGCCGAGGGGATGATGATGGAAGGCGGATCAACGCCAGCCGACCGTGTGGATTGGGCGTTCCGCCGAGTGGTTGGTCGTGCACCCGACGGGTTCGAGCGGGAGGCATTGACCAAACGTTTGATGGCGCGTCTCGAGCGGATGCGTGGGGAGTCGGAGAAGGCTTCACAACTGGTTTCGGTCGGTGAATCAAAGGCTGCTGAACAACTGAAAGCGGAGGAACTTGCGGCATACACAGTGACCGCAAACGTTCTCCTGAACCTTGATGAAACCGTGACCCGTCCATGAACATGAACTGTAACGATCGTGATTTCTTGATGTTGGATACCGCCGCGCGGCGCGAGGTGAGTCGGCGGACTTTCTTGCAGAATTCCGGCGGAGGGATTGGCCTTGCGGCTTTGGGCGGGCTTTTGGGGAGAGATGCCCAGGGTGAGGCCACGATGCTGCCGGGATTCCCTCACCATCCGCCGAAGGCGAAGCGGATCATCTACTTGTTCCAGAGTGGTGCTCCTTCGCAGATGGACCTTTTCGATCCGAAGCCCCAGATGCAGGAGCAGCGAGGGAAAGATCTTCCTGATTCGATCCGTAAAGGCCAGCGGCTGACGACGATGACGTCGGGACAGAAGAGTTTCCCGATCGCTCCGAGTCTCTTCAAGTTCGCTCAGCATGGTCGATCGGGGATGTGGTTCAGTGAGGTGATGCCGCACATGTCGGGGATTGCGGACGAATGGTGCATGGTCCGTTCGATGCACACGGAAGCGATCAATCATGATCCAGCCATCACGTTCATGCAGACCGGTTCGCAGTTGGCTGGTCGGCCCAGCATCGGTGCGTGGATGGCTTACGGATTGGGCAGCGAGAATTCGGATCTCCCGTCGTATGTTGTGTTGACCAGTTTCGGCACGGGACGTCGCGACGACCAACCGTTGTATGACCGTTTGTGGAGTGCGGGATTTTTGCCGGCGAAGTATCAGGGGGTGAAGTTCCGCAACAAAGGGGAACCGGTGCTGTATCTGAGCAATCCGCCTGGGATGGATCACGGGATGCGGCGGGATTCGTTGGATGAACTTGCGGAGTTGAATCGCCATCGGCACGCGAAGGTGGGTGATCCTGAGATCCAGACGCGGATTGCGCAGTACGAGCTGGCGTTTCGGATGCAGACGAGTGTTCCGGATCTTACGGACATCTCCAAGGAGCCGGAAAGCGTTCTTGAGAGTTACGGCCCAGAGGTGAAGACGCCGGGAACCTATGCATCGAACTGTCTGCTTGCGAGGCGTTTGGCAGAGCGGGATGTGCGTTTCATCCAGCTTTTCCACATGGGTTGGGACCATCATGGAGGTTTGCCCCCAGCCGTTCGCGGACAGTGCAAGGACACCGATCAGCCGACGGCCGCGTTGATCAAAGACCTCAAGCAACGTGGTTTATTGGATGACACCTTGATCGTGTGGGGAGGCGAGTTCGGACGGACGATCTACTCACAGGGTGCGATCACGGAGACCAGTTACGGGAGGGACCATCATCCGCGCTGTTTCACGGTCTTGATGGCAGGGGCTGGGGTCAAACGAGGGCTGACTTACGGTGCCACCGATGATTTCTGCTACAACATCACCGAGAATCCGGTTCATGTGCACGATCTCAACGCGACCATCATGCATCTGATGGGAGTGGATCACACGCGATTGACCTACCGGTATCAAGGGAGGGATTTCCGTCTGACGGATATCCACGGGAATCTTGTGAAGGACGTGATGAGTTGAACGTTGGGGTTGGGAGGGAGCATTTTGGGCCGAACATCGCCTCCGTCGCTTTCGATGCCATCCCCCCTCCGAACCTAGGTGGATCCGGTGGAGTGGTCGCTGAGGTCATGTTCTGCGGGTTGGTGTCCGCGAGTTGGAAGTGCTGGCCGAAAAGCGCTGGTGAGGGCGACAGCCTGTGTGGGGAGAACCCAGTTTGAAACCGCATCTTGATGCCCGAGTTTCGAGAAATTGGTGAGAGGGGAGTTGCCAATGGAAATGTCAGGAGTAACCCGACTTATATGAAAACCCGACCAGCTTCGATGGTCCCTCTCTGTTCGATCGTGTTCTTCGTTCGAGTGTTTTTGGGTGTTGTCATTTGGGCAGTGATGACGATGGGGTCCTTTGCTGGAGCGGGTAAGTCGTACACGATGGAGGCCATGGTTCGCCCGATGAGCGTCGGAGAGGACGTGGATGTTTACGGCAGCCTGATCGTGATCAATCGGCCGAGTCCGGGGGACAATTTTTGGTACCGATTGGCGCATCGTATCGACGTGGTGAAGGGGCAGCTACCGCCTGGGATCCAGCTTGTCCAGAAAGGGGCTGGATTTCATGAACTCGCGCGGTTTGCGGGTGTGCCGACCCGCGCTGGTGTTTTTCAAGTGGAGTTGATGGCGACGATGGCGGATGGGGCGAAGACCAATCCATTGTTGGTGACCTTTGAGATCACGGATTCGCGGTCTGACATCCTAACGGTCTTGAGTTGGGGAACTGAGCGTTTGGTGAAAGGCGTGGAGCCCACGAATGCAGGGTTCTTGTTGGTGGACTCGAACCAGCGCATTGTGCTCGCTCCTTTCGAGGTGAAGGCATCGGGTTTACCGGACGGCATCCGTGTGATGCCCCGTGGACAAGGAAATTACATGATCACTGGGCAGGCAGTCTCGCAGGGTATTTTTGATGCGGAGGTGCAGTTCCAGCGCGCGGGCGACGGAACTCAGGCCGCAGTGAAGAAAATCCGGATCGAGGTGATCTCTGGCGAGGGGGTATCCCGCGAGGGCTTCTTGTCGGTCATCGTCGACCGCTCGCGCCCGCTCCGGGTGGGTTCGCGCTACGTGGACGCTGGGTACCGCGCTCCGTGGTTCACGGTGAACGATTCGAACGGTCGGTGGGTATCGGGGCCGTTCCAAATCGAAGCGAAGGGTCTTCCGGAGGGTATGTCATTTTCGGCCAATGGTTTTCTCGTTGGGAAGCCGACGTCCGCAGGGGTTTTTGATGTGACAGCGACCGCGACGTCGTCCGACGGTGTCAGAACAGCACCGCAGACTTTCACGATGGAGATTGCTCCTGCCTTGACGATGGCTGACCGAGCGGGCGTGTACGACTGTGTCATCGAGAGAAATGCTGCGGTGAACGGCAACATGGGTGGTCGCCTCAGGGTCGTTATCACGGCAGGGGGACAGGTCAGCGGGTTCGTGGAACAGAAGGCGGGGAGGGTCACATTCGGGTCGTCCGCGGCGAAGTTTGACGCGGAGGAAGGGACTTTGACCCTTTCGCCAGTGGGCCAAGAAGCCACGTTCACTGGCAGGTTTGAGCTGGAGCCGGAGTATGATGTGGCGGGGGCTCGTCCCTTCATGCAGTTGAGTGGAACCGTGAACATGGGGGGTGGCTCGACGACTTTCCGAGGAACGCGTGCAACCGTTCGGAACTCGAGTGATCGGAGCCCCTACGCGGGGCCATCGCCAATCAACATCTTGTTTGTGCAGTCGGACACATCGTCTCAGAGCGAGGGGTTTGGGGGAGCGGGATTCATGGCGATGACGATCACTGCTTCGGGGAACGCGACGATCTCGGTTTGGGCTGCTGACGGCAGTGCTCCATCAACGCTGTCGACCTCGATCACGGAGACTTCCATCGGGGCGTTTGTGCCTGGGTATTTCACTCCGACCAACAGCAGCGGCGGCAGCACGCTTCTTGGGGAGTTGTTCGTGAATCGGGAGGGTGATGCAGCGGGCAGGCTTTCTTGGTACCAGCCGCCCAGCAAGATGGGTCGATTTCCTGAGGGGATCGACCTGATCGTGTACGAGGGTGTGATCGGTTCGCGGCACGTGGTGGATCCTCAAGGGTTTAACAGGCTGGGAATGGACAAAGCCATCCGCGATGCCGAGCTTGACCTGATCGGCGAGGGTGTCCTTTCTGCCAGCGAGGTTCGGTTGACTTTGGACGGGGCGAAGATGAAGGCGGTTCCTGCGGCCGGCCAAGTATCTGATATCAAGATGAGTTGCTCTGCTCGAAGCGGACTTGTCAGTGGCACCATGACGATTGGGCAGCCCCGAGGGAAATCCGCTCGAACGGTGACATTCCGGGGCATGGGAGCACCTGATGGGTTGAGCGTGATGGGTCATTACACAGTGGCCGATCCCTCCAATGGCCGACGAAGCAAGGCAGGGATGATGAAAATTGCGGCCAAGGGGGAGTGATTGGTTTGTTCCGGCAGATAGAAGGACGGACGTTCAGCTGGGCCACACGCTGACTTGGATCGGGTATTGGACTTTGTCTATCGCATCGGCATTGGGACGATTGCGGATAAATCGCTGATGCCGATTGGCTCGGGATTGACGCAGTTCAATGGGGTGTTCGAAAAAACGGGCTGACCCGGATCGTGAGAAGCTGAACCGACTGCGAATGGGTCATCGCTGCCCGAGCCGGAGGGGGTTCGCGAAGCGGAAAAAGGGGCTTATGGAAAATGGGGTGTCGGTCCGATCGCATCGGGACGGACCGTTCCGTCATGCTCGATGAGGGGGCTTGCCTTCGGGACCCTGCCAAGGGGGCGAACGCCGGGGCCGGCCTCGGTTTTTCCGAGGTCTGCATCTGTCTTCTCCACGCGCGCCATGAGGCGCTGGACCACTTCGGGGTTCTTTTCCGCCACATCGGTGCTTTCGCTGGGATCCGTTTCGAGGTCGAACAACCGAAGGGGAGCGTCCTTTCTGGGTTGTTCCGATCGGAACGGCGCGTTTGCTCCCTCGAGCATCATCTTCCATCGACCGATGCGGACGGCTTCAAGCGTCATGCCCTTGTAGAAGAGGAACTCATCGTGCGCTTTAGCTCCCTCTGCGCCGAGGAGGAGAGACGAGAGGTCCATCCCATCGATTCGAAGTTCCGGAAGCTTACCTTTCGCGAGTTTGGCGAATGTGGGCAACACATCGAACATCCCCGCAATCGCGGAGGTGGAGGATCCTGCGGGAATGCGACCCGGCCACCACGCGATGGTGGGCACCCGGACCCCGCCCTCCCACGTGCTGGCCTTGTTCCCGCGCAACGGGGCATTGCTGCCGCGAGTGGTGCCGCCATTGTCGGAGGTGAAGAGGACGAGGGTGCGGCGATCGAGGCCGAGTTCGCGCAAGGTTTCCAAGATGCGTCCGACGGACCAATCCGTCTCCTCGACCCAGTCGGAGTAGAGTCCATGCGGCGAGCGGCCGACCCATTTTTCGCCCGGGTAAAGGGGGAAGTGGACAGAGCTGTGTGGGAGGTAAAGGAAGAAGGGTTGGTCTTTGCTGCGATGGATGAACGCCTCGGCTTCACGGGTATAATCAGCGACCAAGGCTTGCTGTTCGGCGGCCTTCACTCGCGCGACCACTTTGCCGTTGCGGAGCATCGGAAGGGGCGGTTGGGCATTGCCGCGGAGGCCGGTTTCGGGCGGGTTCATCTTACCGGGTTTTGGGCCTGCTTCGGTCTTTGGAGGCGCTGCGCCGAGGTCACTCTTGGATCCTTCGGTGGCGGTCCCCATGTCATTGGAGTACGGGATTCCATGATGGAAATCGAAGCCCTGTGCGTTGGGTAAAAAAGGCGCCTGATCGCCCAGGTGCCATTTGCCGATACATCCCGTTGTGTAGCCTGCGTCACGCAGGATTTCTGCGATGGTGACTTCGTCGGGGTGAAGTCCGACCTCGCTCGCAGGGAAAAGCACATGGGGTGTCGGGAGGACACGCTTGGGATAGCAACCGGTCATCAGCATGGCGCGGGAGGGCGAGCAGACTGGTGCGGCATAGAACGAGGTTAGCCGCATCCCCTCCTTGGCCATGCGGTCGAGGTTTGGGGTTCGATTTTTTGTGGCGCCGAATGGGCCGATGTCCGCATAACCGAGGTCATCAATGTTGATGACGATGAAGTTCGGGCGAGCTTCCTCGGCAGGGGCTGTGGCAGCGAAAAAGAGGCTGGCTAGGAGGAGAACGGTTGCGGTTTGCATCATTCGAAGAGGAGGGTGCACTCGGACTGTTGAATCATCTTCCGAGCCGAGATTCATCCGTTGGTGGACGGTTTGAGTTTCGCGATCAAGAACGCGGTAGGGGATGCGTGCCTGATGTTCGGTGCGCCCGGGTAGGACACATCCGCTTGCACGCCCTTTTTCGCGCAACGTTCAGCGAGCTTGATCCCGAAGTTTGCGGAATGCGTTGGGTCGCTCTGCGTCTCGCCCACTGCCGGAGCTGAGGAGAAGGTCATGTGGATGGGAGGGTCGTCCGCGGACACTAACGCGTACGGGGAATACTCCGCGATGAGTGGCAGAATGCTTCGGCGTCCTGCCAAGAAAGCCTCGAAGTTGGAAAAGCCGAAGGCATGGCCCCCGTAGTAACTGTTCGGGATCCACTTCTTCATCTGCTCCGGATCGAGCGTGGTCTGTGGGCTTACAACCGCAGCGCAGGTAAGCCGCGTTGATTCGCGAGCGATCGGGTCGCTCGATCTTGGGTCAGCGAGGTCGGCATGGAATGCCAACCAAATGCTGGAGCAAGCGCCCGCTGATCCACCAGCAGCACCTATACGCGCCTTATCGATGTTCCACTCCTTGGCCTTACTGCGGACGAACTGGAGTGCGCGTGCTGCGTCATGAAGGGGTGCCTTGACTGGCGGCGAGGTATCGACGCTGGGGTTCTGACGGATGAGTCGGTAGTTGATGGAGACGACCGAGATTCCCGCTTTGAGTAGCATGCTGATGTCAGCGAATCGCGCTCCTTCCGCTTTGCTGCCGCTGCCCCAACCTCCGCCGTGGATGATGAGAACGAGGGGTGTCGGGGATGAGGATGGCGCTTTCCAGAAATCCAGGAGGTGGCGTTCATGCGTGCCGTAGTGAACGTTCGACTGGGTAGGTTTCGGAGTTGCGCTGGGCGAGGCATTGGCCTTGGAGGGTGTGCGACTCACTTTCTTTTCCGAGGGTTTGGTGGGAACTTTTGCGTGGAGGCTGGCGTTCACACAGAGCGTCGTGAAGAGCAAGAGACGTAATTTCATGCGGCAGAGGTGATTTCCATAAGACATCTCGAGTGGGGAGGCTAGCCCAACCGGTGATGTTGGAATGCTTCGTCCTCGGTGCGGAGCGCGCATCAACATGTTGGATGCGTCGATCATGCGCGCAGGGAGTGCGGATTGATCACGGAGTGCTTGGTCGGTCGGAGCGGAAAGGGAATGCGGGCAACCCGTGACAGTTCATGAGGTTCGGTCGAGCGGTCTCGTGCCATCCGAATCGCACCGCTACCGGTCTCGGCACCAGAGGGCTTTGGACCACCACCGTTTCGTCCTCAATTCGCGCCGAGCCGGGTACATACTGCAAATCTGCGCCTGCAATCTCGAACAGGTCTGGGGCACATCCGTCGCGGGTGGCGAGTCCCCCTTGCGCTCCCGAGAAGTGTACGCGGATGCTTTGGCCTTCAACCGTCATGGAGCGATAGAACGGTCCTTCGCACGGGGTGGACGTATGCTCGTAGACTTTCGCCAATGCGAGTGCTGCCAGACGTTCTCCCGGGATCTTCTTGTTGAGGGGGTGGATGTTATCGATCTCGGTCGGTGGAACAGAGTCGTGGATGACCGCGAGTCCTGCGGATGGAATACTCTGCCGGAGAGCGCTTTGGATTTCCCAGAAACGCGGGAGTTCGAACGGGTCGACCGGCGCATCCTTCAGCGGACCGACCGTCTTTTTCGAGTATTGGAACGGAGCCAGTTGGACGAAGAGGAACGGGAAATCCCCTTGGTTCCAGAGATTGCGCCATGCCGAAACGTGACGCTGCAGGAGGTCGGCATACTCCGCAGTCTTGCCACGCTCGAGGTCGCTCTCTCCTTGGTACCAGATTGCGCCTCGGATGCCGAAGGGGGCGCACGGCTCGATCATGGTCTGAAAGAGGCGACCGCCGGGTGACCATGATTGGATCGAGGTGGCACCTACGGAGGCATGCACGACGCCGACGGGGCGATTGAGTTTCGTGCGGATTTGGCGACTGAAAAAATAGGCCACGGAGGAGTCACCATTGGTTCGGCTTGCGGTGAGATTTGCGCGGTTCGCTTTGCGCCAGACGCCGGAGAGTTGTCGCGCCGGATGCTTTACATCGCGCTCAACGGTGAACTGCCGGACCCACGGGTCATCGGATTCGTCGAGAACCCGTTCGCGATCGGGATGCCGAGCGGTGAGGTTGGCGTGCATGTTCGATTGGCCGGAAGCGAGCCAGACCTCGCCGACAATCACATCAGTGAGGGTGATGGTCTGGCTTGCTCGGATGACGAGTTCTCCGGTTTGAGCGGACTCAAGGGGATCGAGTCGGACCATCCATTGGCCCGCTGCGTTGGTGGTGGTGCTCTTCGTCATCCCCGCGAAAGTCACGGTCACAGATTCACCGGGGTCGGCCCAACCCCACACGGGAACGGGTTGATTGCACTGCAAGACCATGTGGTCGGAGAAAAGCGCGGGAAGGCCGATCCCGTGGCTCGGAGCACCCACAAGTAGTCGGAGGAACAGGACGATGCGGAGTGTTCGAGAGAGATATGTCCGAGGAAAACCACTCACGGCTTGAGGCGGGTGAAATCCCACTTCTTCAATGAACGGGATCCGTCCGTGTACTCGATCGACGCGATCTCGACGGGTGAACGGTCTGCGGGCAAATGGAGGCGCACGATCCGAAGAGTGCCATCGGACTGGAAGCTTGCGGAGACGTCGTGCCATGCGTCGCCGGCAGGAAGGTTGAAATCGACGGTTTGTCCGCTGATCGGGAACTCGGATTGATCGGCAGTTGTCCATTGAACCTTACAAGGGCCCCCCGTGCTGGATCGTGCTCGGATTTTGATCGTCACGTTGCCGCTTGCCTTCACTTGGGAGGTGCCGAGGAAAGGGCTGCGTCCTTGCGCTTCGAGGCGCGCTGCACCGGGAGTTTGTGACAGCTTGCAGGAGCGCTGAACGAGGCCGAGGAAGGGATCGGTGAGGGGGGCCTCACCATTCGGGGTGGATGCTTTTGTCACAGCTTTGAAGTCGGGGTTGGGTCGCGGGTAGAGCGCGTTGCTGTCCCGGATGAAATCATCGATCAAGGCATCAAGCGCTTGGACCTTTTGCGGCATGGTCTTCGCGAGATCCTGCTTTTCTCCAAGATCCTCTTTGAGGTTGAACAGCTCGTGGATGCCGTCGTGGTCGCCCGGGTGCGCATTGAATCTTCGGATCAATTTCCAGTCCCCTTGGCGGACGCTGACGCCTGGAACCAGATGCGGGAACCAGATGAAATAGGCATCGCGTTTCAAGGTGCCAGTTCCCTGAAGGACAGGGGCATAGGAAACGCCGTCAATTTTCTGGTGGGCAGGTCGGGGGATGCTCGCGAGATCGAGGATGGTGGGGTAGAAATCGTAGCAGCCAACGATCGCATCGCTGACGGTTGCAGGCTGGATCTTTCCGGGCCACCGGACGATGAGGGGGACACGAACGCCACCTTCGTAGAGGCGTCCTTTTCCGTCACGCAGAGGCGTGTTGTTGGTTGGCGGTTTGTTCCCAGCCCATTTTTGCCAGTCTGGCATGACAGAATCCTTTCCACCGCGCTTTTGGTTCTTCCGATCCTCGTCGGTATTCGAGTGCACGTTGCCTCCATTGTCGGACGTGAAAATCACGATGGTGTTCTCTGAGAGTCCCAGCGACTCGAGCTTGCTCAGGATCCGTCCAAAGCACTCATCCACACTCCGTAGCATGGAGGCCATGATCGGGTTCCCTTGGAGGCCTCGTGGGTCGGCAGTCTTAGCGAACTCGGCGGTGTACGGTTCCTTGTGTCCCCAAGGGCCATGGACACCATAACACCACAGGTTCAAGAAGAACGGGTGTTCTTGGTTCGACTCGATGAACCGTTCAGCTTCAGCGGCTTGTCGGTCGACGATGTATTCACCAGCGGGACCATCGGTGATATTGCCCACCAAACGTTTTCCACTGCCTGCTGCTGTCTTGTCGGAGGCCGAGGCTACGACCCCGTACGGCGAGAAATATTTTCCTGGAGGTCCTGCGTCTGGGTGGCAGTGGAATGCCACGTCAAACCCCTGAGCTTCAGGCCAATGCGGTTCGGTTAGGCCGAGGTGCCATTTGCCGATGTGCGCGGTTCGATACCCCGCGTCGCGGAGGGCTTCAGCGAGGGTGTACTGGGAGGGATCGAGGTAGGTTCCGCTCTCGGGCATCAACCAGGGCGAGGATGCTGGGGCCTTTTGCTGGAGCGCGGCTTTTGCGGGGGGCGTGTGTCCTACGGCCGATGTCACGCCGTGCCGGGCTGTGTACTGTCCGCTCAGGATGGAAGCGCGTGTCGGTGAACAGAGCGGCATTGCATAGGCATCGGTGAAGCGCATGGACTGTTTGGCGAAAGCGTCGATGTGTGGGGTTTTGTAGTACTGCGATCCGTAGGCGCCGCAATCCATCCAGCCCATATCGTCCACCAGAAAGAGGACCACATTCGGTTTGCGTTGAGGGCGATCGGAGGCGTTCGCAGGGACATGATACGCGAACAAAAGTGCGAGCAGGATGGCGAGGATCGGATTCATCGGGGCAGAGTTACGAGTGTTGCTGGGTGATTTCAGATGAGAGCTGTGTCAAACGGGAGCCATTGATAGGGACGGAGCGGATATCCTGGAGGATCGCTGATATCCTGGGCATCAGTATGAACACTTTGATCCTGCTTTGGTTGCAGGAGGGATGGCGGCGATGGCGTCGCGGGAACAGTCCATGAACGTAGCGAAACTCCGAACGCCGTGTTCACCAGCGAGAGCTTGGGGAGAAACATGTTCGGGGGGGCTGAACCTTGCAACCGAGGCCCATCAATCGAAGTACCCCAGTCCGCGATGGATTAGACCATCGTGAAGTGTCGACGGATTGTGCAGCGAAGACGGATCCCGATCACATACCGCGAGGATGACGGGAACGGATGTGCGTCACGCATCGCGACCTGACCCATGAGTGGAGCGGTGCTTCGCTCTTTGCCTCAGGGTGTCTCCAGCCACTCCAAGTTGAAACGGGCGAGGGTGAGGGCTCCACCCGCGAAGAAGCCGATGCCGGACGTGGATCCCGATGGAAGACTTCGCCCGTAGAAGCACAGGATGCTCCCGCGCGGCGTGACCGCGAGATCCGAGTACATGCTTGGCCCCTCTTGGATGAGCTTGTTCACGATCCATGTGGTGCCTTCGTCCCGACTGACCTTGACGCTGACGTTCTTCCGCAACCGGAAGTTTCCGGGCTCCACCTTTGCGCCCGCCTTTCCCTCAAGATTGTGCGGGTTCGAGAAGAGGATCAGATGCTTGCCTGAATGCGAGTAGCGGACGATCCCAGCCATGCAGATCGGTTCGAGGAGTGCGTCATCGAATCGCGGGGTGCTCCAAGCTGTGGCCCCGTCTGGGCTGATGGTGATGATGCGACGGTGTGCCTTGGATTCGCTTCGGACATTCAACATGACTCTACCGTCGTTCAGTTCGACCGCGACGGTCTCGTTGGGGTTGATCCACTCTTCCGTGCAAGGCACTGCGATGTCACCGGCTTTCCATGTCCTGCCTTGGTCATCGCTGACGATGGTGGCTGTCACGCTTGGACGATGCGCGTTGCCTCCTTCGCCGGTGGAAAGCCAGACCGGCACCACAAGTCGGCCTGATTTCAGTTGGATACTGTGATTGGGTCCGGTCGCGAGGACTTTCCACGCGTAATCCTTTTTGAAGGCATCGAAGGCGGAGGTGATCTCCACGGGTTTCGACCATGTCAGACCGTCGTCAGAACTCCGTTGGTAGAATGCGCGCTCGTACTCGAGGCAGAACAGCATGTGAACGGTGCCATCGCGGTCTGCGATCAGCACGGGATTGTTGTAGGTGACATCCTTCGGATCCACGTTCTTCATGCGCATCGCGAACGGATTTTTCCGTTTTGTACCAGGCACATCTGCAATGCTTTGCGGGGTGGACCATGTCTTGCCGTCGTCAGTGCTTCGACGAAGCAGGATCCGGATATCGTCCCAATCGCTGACCCCTGCGGCTCTCTTCCGCGCTTCGCACCACGCGAGCACGGTTCCCTTGGCGGTGACGACAATCCCTGGGATGTGGTAGAGGCTGTAGGCTGGATCCTCGCCGACGGTGAAGAGGTCCTGTTTTTCGATGAAGGGTTCCTCGGCAAGTGCAGGGGTGAGGGCGAGCAGAAGGAAGAGGAGAAGCGATCTCATGGTCTGGAACGTGTGGTTGTGTTTAACGCACGTGAAAAGTTTGAATGGAGGTGTTCAGGGCTTTTTGAGGCGATGAACGATCAGGGTTTCACCCATTCGAAGAACCCCATGCTTTCGAGGTCTGCGCGCAGGGATTTCAGTCCGGATGGGTCGAGCGTTGTGCACGGCAGACGCGGAGGCCCGACTTGCACGCCGAGCATCTCCATCACGGCCTTGGCAGCAGCCATGTAGCCACGGGAGGCGAGGGTCTGGATGAGGCGGACAGACCGCAACTGCTCCATCCGTGCGCGCTCGATGTCCGCTGCATGGAAGGCTGCGATGACGCGTTGGTAGATGGGTGCAGCAAAGTTGAACGAGCTTCCGACGGCCCCGGTCGCTCCGAGAGCAAGGGCAGCGAGCATGATCTCATCGAACCCGAAGGGGACGTCGAAGCGGCCCCCAAATACCTCGCGGCAAAGCTGATACTCCATCAGGTTATTGCTGGTGAACTTGATCCCCGCGAGGTTTGGGATGCGGTCTGCCGCTTGTGAGAGGAAATCGGAGGGGGAGATGTTCAGTCCCGACATCGAGGGGATCTCGTAATAATAGAAGGGGAGGTCGGGTGCGCCCGAAGCGATCTGTGCCATGCTGGCGACGAGAGTCGCTGTGTTGGCCGGTTTGAAGTACGAGGGCGCGAGGGCGCTGATACCGATGGCCCCGAGGTGCTGAGCTTGTGCGGAAAGCGTGCGAGAATCGCTGAGGCAGTTGGAGCCGACGTGGACAATCACCCCGAGAGGTGACCCACTGGTGACGTCCATCCAGCGCTGGGAAAGCTGTTTGCGTTCTTCGAGTGTCAGCGAGCTGCTCTCGCCTGTGGTGCCGCCGATGAAGGCGTAGCTCACTCCATTGCGCAGCAGATGGGCGGCTTGGTTTTCCACGATGTCGAGGTTCAGAGAGCCATCTTGGAGGAATGGGGTGTGCGTCGCGGCGACGAGTCCTTGGATACGGAAGGGATTCATGAGGGAGGTGAGTTTAGACAGTTTCCAACGCTAATCTGCACTGGGATGCCTGTTCTGTTCCAGAACACGTAGGGGCTTATCCCCACTCCCTGACCGACTGGTGTGATCCGTCTCAGAGCGATGTCCTT
>CAZAZT010000019.1:0-37794 GCA_964489645.1 uncultured Chthoniobacteraceae bacterium
GGCCGCACCAAGGGATTTATTCGATGCAGCTAACCTCTTCTGAGGGGTTGAAGGCGCTTTTGAAATCGGTTTGCCGACTCTCACATGGCCCTTTCTTGCTGCTGTTGGCGGAGGAACGGGAGCGCGTTTTGGGGCCGCGCTCGTTGCCTTTTGGGATGCGGATGAACCTTTCTTCAGCTTTTTGCTAGTTTTCAGCTGCGGTGCTTTTGCCATACCTTGTGATCTATCTCCGATATTTAATAAAATAATTATCCTGCCCGTTGCGCCAGGATTTACTCCTGTTGATTAGGGCATTTGCCTCAGTCTGGTTTGCAAGTCAACGATCTGACCGTGGATTACCACAGTGTCTTCGTGAGAGAGGTTGGGGGACCTTTGTCGATTGGACAGTTGCTGGATGCGTGCCCTAAGGCGACGCTTCTGCAACTCATTCCAACACGCTTGCGCGAGGGGCACCGCGTCCGAAGGAATCGGGTCGTTCTGGACCTGACTCAATGCGGATTCGGCTTCACTCGAAACCTTCGTGAGAAGCGCCATAGCGGTAGCAGTTTCCCCGCCATCAGCGCAGGAATCGAGTAACTCCACTAGGGGAAATGCGGAGGCGTCCTCTCCAAGCAGTTCCCTCCAAGGCAGCTCCAAAATGGAGACCCGTGCATCATGGTGATTCATGATGCAGCTGGAAAGGAGTCGAAGCGTCGGGTCGGCAAGAAAGTCCGCTGTCTCACGCACCGTTTGTTGGTCGTCGGTTTCGGAGGAACCCGATTGGGGGATTGAGGTCATGTTCGAGGGGGAGTCCTTGCGGTACGAACGTTTTCTGGAGTTCTCAACGACCGCATTCCGTAAATCACTTTCGAGCAGGTCGAGCTGCATCGTCGCACTTTTGAGATAGGCATCCCGCTGGAAGGGGTCTGACACCCAACTCATCCAAACGGCGACCTTCTTAGCGATTTCCGATCTACCCCTTGCTGTCCGGAAATCGGGGCTCTCGCGCAGGGTTCTGAACTGCTGTTCGAAGAAATCGGGAGCTTCGTGAACGATCTTCTGGAACCGGTCGGGCCCCTCTCGTCGAATCATCGAGTCGGGATCGTCGCCCTGGGGCATGATCGCGAGGCGCACTCCGAGCCCCTGTGCCAGCAACTCAGGCAATGAACGTTCCGCGGCCTTTTGTCCGGCCGCATCGGAATCGAAACAGAGGATCACTTCGTCGACATATCGCTTCAGCAAAGAGGCTTGGCGGGAGGTGAATGCCGTCCCTTGGGGAGCGCTCACATTCCTGATCCCTGCTTCAAACGCGGTGATGAGATCGATCTGTCCCTCACAGATAATCGCGGATTTGGCATTGATGAGGTCGCGCTTTGACATGTGAAGCCCAAAAAGAACGGCCCCCTTGGTGAAGAGGGGGGTTTCGGGGCTGTTGACATATTTCGCTGCCTTGGGATTTGGATCCAAGGTCCTACCAGAGAAGGCGATGACCTCCCCGGTGTCATTGCAGATAGGGAACATGATCCGGTTACGAAATCGATCGTAGGGACGTGAACCTTGGTCATCTTTTGTCGTAGCAAGTCCAGCCTCGGAGATTTCCCGTATTGAAAGGCCTCTTTGGTTGAGGTGTTTAATGCAGAGGTCCCATCCATCTGGAGCGAAACCGATCCCCCAGCGGCGCGCAATCTCCCCGCTGATCCCTCGGCCTTTGAGGTATTCCCGAGCCGCCGCAGCTTCTGGCGATTTGAACAGGTATTTCTGGAAAAACGCACTTGCCTCTGCATTCGCGGCCAAGAGGCGCTGACGAGCCTGTCGATCCGCTGCATCGCTGGAGGAAGACTCCGTTTCCTCGATGCGCAAGCCTCCCTTTTCCGCCAGACGTCGGACTGCCGTCGGAAAATCGAGGTGCTCATATTCCATCAAGAATCTGAAAACGCCTCCGCCGACTCCGCATCCGAAGCACTTGAAGATCTGTCTCGCCGGATTGACCGAGAACGATGGGGTTTTCTCGTTGTGGAAAGGGCAGCGAGCCTTGAAAACGGTCCCAGCGCGCTTGAGGGGGAAGTAGGAGGAGATGACCTCCACGATGTCCACGGAGGCGGCCACTCGCTCAATGGTGTCCTGGGAGAACATGGGTTTGCGGACGTCCGGATTAAGTGGGTTCGGTCTTCACCTCGGACCGCGTTCCAATCCGAGAGGCTAAGCAGTCCTTGGCATCGACCACGTCTTTCAAGATCTGGATTCGCAGTTCCTCGGGCGTTTCAAAACGTCGCTCCGTCCGCAACTGCCTGAAGGGTACAACCGTGATTTTCCTCCCGTACAAATTCCCATCAAAGTCGATCAGATGCGCCTCCACCATCGCGGTTGCGTGTCCACCGTGAAGAGAGGGGCGAACTCCGATATTAACAACCGCTTTGGCTAGCGGGCTGCCCTCCGAGAAAACGTCTGCAACGTAGACGCCGAACGGCGGAAGGCATTCTTGCTCGGGGATGAAGTTCGCAGTCGGAACCCCCCATTGGCGAGCGAGTTGTTTTCCTTGAATGACCAGGCCGGAGATTCCGAATGGCTTACCGAGGAGACGCTCCGCTTGACCGAGGTCCCCGACCTGAACGGACTGCCTGATCCAACTGCTACTGATGACGTGCTCGCTCTCGATGATCGGGGGAACCCCTACGACGAGACAACCCGATGGGCGAGCCAATCGGGCCAATGTGCTCATATCACCAGACCTACCAGCGCCGAATCGCCAGTTTCTTCCGGCGAATAGGCCCACGATCTGCCCCGGGACCGCCTCGCGTAATATGCTCCAGAACTCTTCTGGAGACCGGGAACTCATGTCTTGATTGAACGGAAGGACGATGACCGTGTGGCATCCGAGGCTTCTCAGGCAATCGGCCCGATCCTGAAGAGATTGAAGGAGCGGTTGCGGATGGTCCGGTCGCACCACGGTGCTGGGGTGCGGGTCAAAGGTGACCGCGGTCACCCGAGATCTCTCGATGCCATGTGCAAAGCGCTTCGCAGCGCCGAGGATGGAAACATGTCCGCGATGCACCCCGTCAAAGACGCCCAGACAAACCACTTGCCGAGCGGCGGTTGGTGTGGATGAGCCAGCGTCCATAGCGTTGGACATCATGCACCTCGCATGCGAGAGATGCTTGCAAGATCAATGATCTGAGCGCGGGCCTCACCGGTGGTCATCTCTTCGAATCGGGTCAGAGGCGTTGCGGAGGTCACCGAGAAGCGCCCAGATTTGGTGCGGCGTAGGGCGGTGAGGTGGGCCCCGCAACCCAAGACGTGCCCGATGTCATGCGCATAGGTTCGAACGTAAAACCCCTTGCTGCAAACCACCCTGAACTCGATGTCGGGCGGTTCTGAGCGCAGGATTTCATGCGCGAACACGTGCACAAAACGGGGTTCGCGTTCAACGGTTTTCCCTTGTCTCGCAAGTTTGTAGAGCGCGACTCCGTCCTTCTTGATGGCCGAAACCATCGGAGGAGTTTGGTAAAAATCTCCGTCGAACTTTTTGAAGGCGGACGCGATATCGTCCGGGAGGAGCAGGGGAACAGGGTGCTCCTCAATGACCTCTCCATCCGCATCTTGGCTGTCCGTGATCACGCCCAGCTTCAGTGCCCCTTGGTACTCCTTATCTTCGGCCATGAGAAGATCTTGGATCTTCGTTCCTTTACCGACGACGACCAGCAGGAGCCCCGTCGCCATGGGATCGAGAGTTCCACAATGCCCAACTTTCTTGGTTTGCAGCTTTCGTCGGACCATCGCCACAACATCGTGTGACGTCATACCGGAGGGTTTGTCGATGAGGAGGACCCCATCCAAAGAATCGTTCAACATCAGGATTCAGTTCACTGGAAGTGCCTCTTCGAGCGCTCTCACAACGGCACTCCGTACATCGCTCAAATCTCCTTGAGTCCGCGCACCCGCTGCCATCCGATGCCCACCTCCGCTGAATCGGGCTGCCACTTCGCACACATTCACCCTTTCATCCTTGGACCGAAGACTGACCCGTACGATGCCGTCACTCAGTTGTTCGAAGAACGCGGCAGCGACCACTCCATCGATGCCTCTCGCTGCTTCTACAAACCCCTCGGTGTCATCGGGTTGAGCGCCTGCTTCGGCAATGTCCGCACGTGTGACCTGTAGGTGTGCGATCCTGCCCTCCGACGCAAACTTGATGCTGTTGAATGCTCGCTTTTGTAGCTCGATGCGCTCGCGGGAAACGCAGTCGTAGATGCGGGTGGAAACATCGGCAACATCGACTCCCGTTGCAACAAGACTAGCTGCGACTCTAAAGGTCTTTGACGCTTTCGCTGATCCTTTCAGGTATTGAAAAGAACCGGTGTCAGTGGAGATTGCGGCAAATAGATTCACTGCGATCTGAGGGTCGATTGGCCAGCCGTTCGCGGCGAAGAAATCAAACAGCAACTCGCCGGTGGCAGGCACCGCAGAATCGACGTGGCACAGGGTTCCAAATCGGTCATTCGAGATGTGGTGATCCAGATTGATCCACTCGGCGAATGATCCGATCGCAGCCAAGGTCCGCGGACCCACCCGCGCGCGCACAGAAGTGTCCAGACAGATCACGCAATCGAAGTCGTGCGTATCCGCTTCAGGAGATGCTACAAGGGAGACGCTCCCAGGGAGGAACTGGAACTTGGAAAGCATGCCGTCCTCGTTCCAGAGTGTGACTGATTTCCCGAGACTTCTGAGCATCAGGGCCATCGCGATGGAGGATCCGTATGCATCGCCATCGGGCCTAAGATGACTCAGGACGAGAAAGGTTTGGTGCTCGGCGATCTTTTTCCCGATCGTCGCGTAATCCACATCTTCGGGACAGGTCATGCGTTCTCGTCGTTCGGATGGTCGGCGGCGGAATCCATGGACTCCTTTTCGGGCAGGAGGTCCAAATCGTTCATGATGCTGATGACGCGGGTCCCGCGGACGACCGACTCGTCCAGTTTGAAATGAATCTGTGGGGTGTATTTGAGGATCACCCGCTTTGAGAGGAGGTATTGAAGGTGATTTCTCGCTGAAGCGAGCTTCGCAATCGATTGCTTTGCGGCTTTGTCACCTCCGATGAACGAAACATACACATGCGCGTGTTTCAGATCGGGAGTGACGTCGACTTGGTGGATGGTCAGAAGGGCATCAGGAAAATGGATTTCCCGGTTGATGATGGCCCCCAACTCTCTCTGGAGGAGTTCGTTGACCCTTTCAAGCCTGTGTTTTCCCATGGATGCTTAAATCGAAGGGATCAAAGCTTTTGGGCGACCTTTTCAAGTTGATAGCACTCGATGATGTCGCCGACCTCATACTCATCGAAGTCGCCCAAGCGGATGCCGCATTCGAAGCCGATTTTGACCTCCTTGACGTCCTCTTGAAAACGGCGGAGCGTTCCGATCCCACCGTCGTAGATTGGCTGACGTCCGCGAAGGACGCGCGCGCGTCCTGACCGCAGGATCCTCCCATCTGTGACGTAGCATCCTGCGACCACTCCTTTCGAAAGATCGAACACGCGGCGGACTTCCGCGTGACCAATCGTGCTTTCGCGAGTGACGGGGTCCAAAAGGCCGGCCATCGCTTCTTTCACCTGATCTAAAAGCTCATAGATGATGGAGTAGAGCTTGATCTGAACACCTTCGCGCTTGGCGGTCGCCGCGGCGGAGTTCTCCACCTTGATGTTGAATCCGATGATCACCCCGCCAGCGGCGGCAGCGAGCAGGACATCGTTTTCGGAGATAGGTCCGACGGCTTGGTGGATGATCTCGGTTTCAACCTTGTTGCTCTTGATCTCGGATACGGAGGCACCAATCGCTTCGAGCGATCCTTGAACGTCCGACTTGATGACGAGCTTGAGAACCTTCTTCTGATCGTCAGCCAGACTGGCGAACAGATTTTCCAGAGTAGGACGCGCTGGAGCGGTCAGTTTCGACGCTCGGAGGTTGTTCAGTCGATCTTGGCTCAGCTGGTTCGCCGCACGCTCGGATTCCATCACCACCAACTCGTCGCCCGCATTCGGTAGTCCGGAGAGGCCAACAACCTTGGCGGGCGTTGACGGCCCCGCTGACTTCATGGGTTTGCCATGCTCGTCTAGGAGAGCTTTCACCTTGCCGTGGAAGTTTCCACAGATGATGGGGGACCCGACCTTGAGTGTTCCGGTGCGAACGATAACGGTAGCGGCAGGGCCACGACCTTGCTCGAACTGAGCTTCAATGACCGTCGCTCGTGCTACGCCGCCGGAAGTCGCTTTGAGTTCGGATACTTCTGCAACCAAAAGGATGCTTTCCAATAATTTGTCGATCCCTTGATTCTTGATCGCCGATACAGGAATGCAGATGGTGTCGCCGCCCCAATCCTCAGGTGCCAAACCTTTCTCCTGGAGTTGGGCTTTGACGCGGTCAGGGTTTGCGCCTTGCGTGTCCATCTTGGTGATTGCCACGATGATTTGGACCTTCGCGTTCTTGGCGTGCGAGATCGCTTCCAAGGTTTGAGGCATGAGGCCGTCATCTGCGGCGACCACGAGCACCACAATATCGGTGACGTTTGCTCCACGGGCGCGCATCGCGGAGAATGCGGCATGGCCGGGGGTGTCGAGGAAGGTGATCCGTTGTCCGCCCTGATCGACGGAGTAAGCTCCGATATGCTGGGTGATTCCGCCCGCTTCTCCTGCTGCAACACGGGCTTTGCGGATGGTGTCCATCAGGGTTGTTTTGCCGTGGTCGACATGTCCCATGAAGGTGACGATTGGCGCACGCAGTTTGAGTTCGTCCTGTTTGGGCGGAGCTACCTCTTTGGGCGGTTCAACGACTTTCTCTTCAACTTTGTGAACTCCAGCCCCTTTTTCCCTGCGTTCGCGTTCAAACTTGAACCCGTGAAGTTTGCACACTTGGGAGGCGGCATCAGCGTCGACGGAGCTGTTGATGCTGGCGAAGATGTTCAGCCCCATCAAATCACGGATGATTTCGAAAGGCCTCAGGTTCAGAGCGGCTGCAAGATCCTTCACGCCAACTGGCGCTTTGAGATGGATTGTTTTGCCATCATCCCCAGAAGCGGGGTCCGCGCTCGGGGCCTCCGTCGCCGAAACCTCAAGAATGGCAGGCACTTCAGGAGAAACTGCCTCGGTGCTCTTGGGCTCGGTTGGTTCAGGAGCTGCGACCGCGGGCTTGGGTTGCTCCGGCTCCAAAATCCGCGAGATCGGAGGAAGGACGCGGCCGGTCGCATCCGTCTTCGCAGGTCGCTTTTTCAGAGTTTTCGGCTTTTCGTCAATCAGCGAGACGGTCTCTTTCTGCGGGGCAGGCGCAGGGGGTGAGGGGGGCGTCTGGGCTGGGGCAGGCTTCGCAGCTTCGGGACGATTCGCAGTGATTGGCTTGAATGCGGACCGCACCGCAGCGGTTGACGAGCCGCCTGCTGTGCCAGAGCCGTCTTTTGCAGCTTTGCGAGTGGTCTTTTTGGCACTCGGCTCAGGGTTATGGTCGCCGGGCGATGAAGATGGACGGGTAGGCATTCGGATAGGAGTGGGATTTCTCTGGAGGGTATTGAGAGTTGTCTGAGTCTAGAAAGTGACGAGAAAGCGGAAGGTTGGGGGAATCAGCGTGTGGAATGCCTTTTTGCAGCATCCAAAATTTGAGACGCAACTTCGGGCGAACAGCCTAGCATCCCTACCAAATCGTCGGTCGTTGCATCTACGATGAGTTCTGGGGAGTTCATCCCTACGCCAACGAGAGCGCTCGCTATGTCGCGAGAAACTCCTAGTGCAACGCTCAACGTTTGAGCGGCATCCCCCATTTTGGAGACAAGTTTTTCGTGCTCAGTAGCCTCGCGATCAACCCCATCAATTGACACTTCCCAACCGATGAGCCGTGAGGTGAGGCGGGCGTTCTGGCCGCGTCGGCCAATGGCCAGTGAGAGTTGATCTGCATCGACTTTCACGAAAACGTGCTTCCGAGCCTCGTCAAGAGTGATGCTCTTGACCTTCGCAGGCCGAAGCGCTTCCAGGACGAGCTCACGGGTGTCTTGTGTCCAGCGGATGATGTCGACCTTCTCGTTGTTCAACTCGCGAACGATGTTTTTCACACGGGCGCCGCGCATGCCAACACACGCTCCCACTGGATCCACTTTCTCGTTTGCACTGAAAACGGCGATCTTTGTCCGATGTCCCGCTTCACGAGCGATCGACTTGATTTCTACGGTTCTGTCCGCGATTTCAGCAACTTCGGTTTCGAAAAGGCGTCTCACGAAGTTCGGATGACTCCTCGACAGGATGATTTCCGGACCGCGCATCCCATTATCGACGGCGACAACATACGCTCTGATCCTGTCGCCAAGATTGTATTCCTCCGTGGGCACACGCTCGCGGTTTGGCATGACGCCCTCGAACTTGCCGAGATCCAGGATCACGTCAGACCTGTCAAAGCGCTTGACGGTGCCAGTGACGATATCGCCCGTGCGATCGCGGAACTCGTCAACAATCATCTCTTTCTCGGCTTGCCGAATCCTCTGCATGATCGCTTGACGAGCCGTTTGTGCAGCGATGCGGCCAAAGTCTTTCGGGGTGACGGGAACATCGAGCTCTTCTCCGATCTGGACGTCTGGTTTCAAAACCACCGCTTGAGCGAGAGGGAACTCATCCTGCGGATTGCTCACCCGTTCAACCACGATGAGCTTGGCAATCGCACGGATGTCGCCGGATTTGGGATCGATTTCGACGCGCAACTCGCGTGCAGGTCCCACCGCCTTTCGAGCAGCCGTTAGCAGTGCGTTGTTGATTGCCTCAAGGAGCACTTCACGCTTGATCCCTTTGTCTCGTTCAAAGAAGTCCAGTCCAGCAAGGATCTCGTTGTTCATAGGTTTGATTGGCGGTGGGTTGTTGAAACTTGTACCAGCTGAGGAGTTTTCAGCCTCGGTCTGGATGAGGTCGAACAGAGAAAAAAAAAGTGGGGTGTAACCCCCACTTCGAAAAACTCTGTCGGCCAGAGGACAAGAATCCCACGGGAGCCGACTGAGGTCAAGCTCCTATGGAAGTTCGACAGACTGAATGTTTCAGTGCCCTTGTCCGGGTTCGTGCTTCTTCGGCAGAGAATCCTTGTTGTGCCGCTCGCAGGCAGGGGCGACGAACAGAACAGACAATACGGTGAGCAGTGAGATGATACGTTTCATGGTTTCTTATTCTTGGGAATCTGTCTCTTGATCGAGTCCTTCGAGGGTATCCTCAGCCTCTTCCCCAACAACGGGGGCAATCGCTTGGATTTTCTCGCCAGGCCGCAGGACCATGAGTTTGACGCCCATCGTATTCCTGCTGAGTTCGCGAATCTCTGAGATTCTTGTGCGGATGGCCTGTCCTTTGTTCGTGATCAGCATCAGTTCGTCGCTGTCCTTCACGGTCAAGGCACCTGCAATCGCCGAGTTTTTCTCGCCAAGTTTCATCGTGATGATGCCTTTGCCTCCCCGCGTTTGAACTCGGTAGTCGTCAAACGGGGTACGCTTTCCAACAGCATTCTCGCTGACCACGAGAAGGGTGGAGCTACGATCCACAACGGCAGCAGCAACCACCTCATCATCCGTGCAAAGCTCGATCCCTTTCACTCCGATGGTGGCGCGACCGCGCACCATCATATCGCTCTCATTGAAGCGGATGCTCATCCCGTAGCGTGTGATGAGAACCATGTCGTCATCCCCGTTGGTCAGTTTGACGTCAATCAAGCGATCGCCTTCCTCCACTCGGATCGCAATCATCCCGTTTTTGCGGATATTCTTGAACTCTGAGAGGCTCGACTTTTTGACGATGCCCGACTTGTTGGCGAACACCACGAAGAGGGTCTCCGCGAACGTCTCCTCGGCGGTCTTGCGTCCCTGGATTCTCAGGGTGGCGGCTATTTTCTCCTCGGGTTGCAACTGGAGCAGGTTCGCGATGGAACGCCCTTTGGATGTCCTCCCCATTTCAGGGATTTCAAACACTCGCTCAATGTAGCATCGCCCGTTTTGAGTGAAGAACATCAAGTAATCATGGGTGTTCGCCGTGAAGAGATGTTCAACAAAGTCGTTGTCCTCTTCCGTGACGCCTTCGCGAGTTTGCATCCCTTTCTTGCCCCGTCCGCCCCGTCGTTGAGCGCGGTAGGAGCTCACAGCCGTCCTCTTGATGAAGCCGTTGTGGGTGATGGTGATCATCGTGCCCTCGTTCGCGATGAGGTCTTCGATGCTGATCTCGCCCTCATCAGGGACGATCTTCGTCAGACGGTCCGATCCGTAACGCGTCTTGATGTCGCGCAACTCTTTCTTGATGATGGACATGACTCGAGACTCCTTCGCGAGGATGTCCAAGAGATCCTTGATGGTCTCCAGAAGCTCCGCGTACTCCTTCACGATGCTTTCGCGTTCAAGTCCAGTGAGTTGATAGAGGCGAAGGTCGAGGATGGAGTTGACCTGCCGCTCCGTGAAACGGTAGTGACCGTCAGCCACTCGAGCCTCTGAGCGGATCAAAATGCCAATTTTCTCAACGGCGGCGCGAGTCCACTTCAACGCCATCAGTTTGCTCCGTGCGTCATCCCGATCTTTGGACTCTCGGATGATTTTGATGAAATCATCAAGGTTTGCCAGGGCGATGAGGAATCCCTCCAGCTTTTCTGCAAGCTCCTCGGCCTGACGTAACAAGAACCGGGTGCGGCGAAGGATGACTTCGCGGCGATGCTCGATGTAGCAACCGATTGCATCCTTCAACGAAAGCAGCTTGGGGCGGCCATGATCGATCGCCAACATGGTCACCGAGAAAGTGGTCTCTAATGCAGTATGCTTATAGAGATTATTGATGACCAACTTAGGATTCCCGTCTCGCTTCAGCTCGACAACCACTCGAGTCTCCTCGGTCGACTCATCACGCACCGCACTGATATCGGTCAGAATTTTGTCGTTCACCAAGTCCGCAATGCGCTTGATGAGCTCTGCGCGGTTCACTCCGTAGGGAATTTCCGTGAGGATCACCGCCTCTCGGTTGCCCTTCATCTCCTCGACACACGCGGTACCACGAACGCGCACGGAGCCCTTGCCCGTCTCAAAGTACTGCTTGATCGGTGCGGTTCCGCAAATCGAACACCCCGTGGGGAAATCAGGTCCTTTCACGTAAGCCATCAATCCCGCAATCGTGATGTCGGGATCGTCGATCTGGGCGCAGATGGCATCGATGATCTCGTTGAGATTGTGAGGCGGGATGTTTGTCGCCATCCCCACGGCAATCCCAGTACCTCCATTGACCAAAAGGTTCGGCCAACTGGCTGGAAGCACCGTTGGCTCCATGCGGGTTTCGTCGTAGTTGGAGACGAAATCGACCGTGTCCTTGTCCATATCGTCCATCAGGGACGCACCGAGGTGACGCAGTCGCGCTTCGGTGTAACGCATGGACGCTGGCGGATCCCCTTCGACGGAGCCAAAGTTTCCTTGGCCCTCGACCAACATTTCTCGCATGGCCCAAGGCTGAGCCATGTGAACCAAGGTGGGGTAGATGGCTTGGTCGCCGTGAGGGTGATAGTTACCCATCGTTTCCCCGACGATTTTTGCGCACTTCAAGTGCTTACGGTTGGGCATCACGCCCAGTTCGGACATCGCGAAAAGGATGCGTCGTTGAGACGGCTTGAGACCATCCCGAGCGTCTGGGAGGGCTCGGGAGATGATCACCGACATCGAGTAGTCCAAGAATGACTTGGACATCTCCTCCGCCACGTTCACCTTTTCGACTTTTTCGTTCTGATTATACATCTTTATTCGGAAAGTTCAGAGTTCTGTCAAAACGACATTCGTTAAACGTCAAGATTCCTAACATTCAGGGCGTTATCCTCGATGAACTGCCTTCGAGGCTCGACAATGTCCCCCATGAGAACCGTGAACATCTTGTCTGCTTCTAGTGCATTTGTTTCATTGAGATCCACCTTCAGCAGACGCCGCTTATCTGGATTCATCGTGGTTTCAAACAACTCCTTGGCGTTCATCTCACCCAATCCCTTGAATCGTTGAATCGTCATCCCTTTGCGGCCGATTTCGATGACTTTTTGGAGGATTTCGGGGATGGTGAAGAGAGGATGATTGACCGCTTTATCTCCATCACCCTCTGAGATTTCGAACAACGGTTGGTCGCTATTGCTGTAGTGCTCGAGCTTGAGGCCTTTCTTTCCGAGTTCCACCAACAGCTTCTCAACTGGCGATGCTTCATGAAGCTCCACAAGTCTTCCTCGGCGGCGAGGGCCATCGTTTTTCTTGGATCTCTGGTTCGTGGGTTGAACGGGATCGGCAGGTGCCTCCGCCGGGTCGCCCTCCGCGACGGTTGGCTGTTCAATCTCGAATAACCCGAGGTCGGGATTCGCTAGGTGGAACTCGCGAACCTGCTCCTCGGAGCTGAAATAATGGACAAGCTCATTATTACCTTCCCGAACGCGGACCAAATAGGTTGGAAGCGACCCTGTCTCGGGGTTCCGGTGGTTGAGGAAATGTTCGAAATCTCCGCCGTGGCGGCGAACTGCATCGCTATACTTCGCCAATCTCTCGAGGGACGAGAGGATTTCGGACAACTGGGTCGAGTTGAACACTCGGTTGTCTGCAAGGTTCTTCAACTTGACCTCGTCTGCACCGAGGGAGATCAAAATCCGGTTCAGCTGGATGTCGTCGTCGACATACTCCTCACGCTTCTTTCGTTTGATTTTATAGAGTGGGGGACAGGCGATGTAGATTTTTCCGGACCGCACCAACTCAGGCATCTGACGGTAGAAGAAAGTCAGGAGCAGAGTGCGGATGTGTGATCCGTCCACATCGGCATCGGTCATGATGATGATCCTTCCGTAGCGAAGTTTCGCCATGTTGAAGGAGCCCTCTTGGTCACCTCCGCCGATGCCAGTTCCGATGGCGGTGATCATGGTCTGGATTTCCTGGTTTTGCAGGACCTTGTCCAAACGAGCCTTCTCGACGTTGATCAGCTTACCACGAATCGGAAGGATGGCTTGGAAACGCCGATCGCGACCTTGCTTTGCAGATCCGCCTGCGGAGTCACCCTCGACAATGTACAGCTCCGTGAGATCGGGGTCGCGCTCTGAACAATCCGCTAGCTTGCCCGGTAATCCGCCCCCAGTGAGCGCACTCTTACGAACCGTTTCACGGGCCTTTCGAGCTGCTTCCCTCGCGCGTGCCGCCATCAACCCTTTCTCCACCACCTTTTTCGCCACCTGCGGGTTTTGGTCGAAAAAGGTCATCAATCCTTCGTAGGTGATCGAACTCACGATCCCTTCGACTTCCGGAGTGACCAACTTGACCTTGGTTTGGGATTCGAATCCTGGGTTGGGGTGCTTGATGGCCAACACGGTCGTCAGGCCCTCGCGAACATCATCTCCGCTGATCGACGGATCTTTCTCCTTCAGAAGATTGTTCCCCTTGGCGTACTGGTTGATGGCCCTCGTGAGCGCTGTTCTAAATCCCGTAGAGTGCGTGCCTCCATCAGGGTTTGGAATCGCGTTAGTGAAACAGAGGATCTGATCCGAATAGCTGTCGTTGTATTGGAGAACAACATCGACGTACATGTCGTCCTCGATCTCTTGCTGGTCCTTGTTCTTGAACTTCACCTTCCGACGCCCCGCTAGAACGATCGGTTTCGGATGGAGCAGTTCCTTGTTCTCTCCAAGTTGGCGAACGAACTCCTCGATCCCGTCACGGTATAAGTAGTGTTCCTTGCGCGTTTCCTCGCCCCGCTCGTCGGTCAGAACGATTTCCAAGCCGGGGTTCAAAAATGCAAGTTCCCGCAGGCGAGCCGCCAGTTTCGCGAACTGGAACTCCGTGGTGATGTTGAAAATTGTCGGGTCAGGCAAAAATGTGATGAGCGTCCCTGTGCTCTTTTTGCTCTTCACCTCACCGATCACCGTGAGCTTTTGGGTTGTTTGGCCCCTCGCAAAAGCCATGTGGTAGACGTGGCCGTCACGGGTCACCTCCACCTTGAACCAATCAGACAAAGCGTTCACGCATTTGGCACCTACGCCATGGAGCCCTCCCGAGTACTTGTAGGCCCCCTGACCGAACTTTCCTCCCGCATGCAGGTTGGTCAACACGAGTTCTAAAGCAGGGATCTGGAACTTCGGATGGATGTCGACTGGAATACCGCGGCCGTTATCCCGGATGGAGCAGGAGCCGTCGACGTGGAGTGTCACCTCGATCCGAGAGCAATGACCTGCAAGGTGTTCGTCAATCGAGTTGTCGAGGACCTCGAAAACGCAGTGGTGGAGGCCTCGTTCGTCCGTTGGCCCGATGTACATCCCTGGGCGCTGGCGAACTCCAGCAAGTCCCTCAAGCTTATCAATTTTTGAGGCGTCGTACTTCTGCTCCACAACGGGAGCTGTCGTCATCTGGTCAGCTGTTTCGGACATATGCGGGAAGGGGAATGCAAGAAAGGTTGATTCCTGCGTGGAAAATCAGTCCGCAAAGATACCTCGCGCGCTTGATAGAACAACCCAAATCCCGCAAAACCACCAGATGAGGTGGCGCTAGCATCTGACGCACACAACAGATTGTGGTTGTCAGCTCGCCGAGAAAAACCAGCGGCAGATCCAAACGGATGCAAGGACTGCCGTGATATCCGCAACCAATCCGGAAGGGAGAGCGTGTCTGCCGTTCTTGATGTTCACGCTTCCAAAGTAGACTGCGAGAACATACAGAGTGGTTTCCGTGCTTCCGAAGATTGTTGCAGCGGTCCGCGCCAGAAGGGAATCAGCCCCGAACTTTGTGACGATTTCGGTGAACAATCCTGTGGTAGCGCTTCCGCTGAGAGGGCGGACGAGGCACATCGGAAGCAGCTCGGGATCAATCTGGATGAGTGCCAGCAGGGGACTCACCGCTTTGGTGACAGCATCAATCCCACCCGCCTCTCGGAACATGCGAACGCTGACGAGGATTGCCACGAGGTAGGGGATGATACGTTTAACCGTGTCAAATCCGTCCTTTGCGCCTTCAACGAACTGTTCGTAAACCTTGACTCCGCGCCCAGCAGCGTAAACGGGAAAAAGGAGAAGCAATGCGGGAAGCGCGGTTGCCGCGAGACTTTTGAGGAGACGGATGGCGATGCCGTCATGGCTCTCGAGCGCAGCCTCCTTCACAAATGAAGGGGAGATGTCAGGAAAGACCCGGCAAACAAACGACCCCAGCAAGAGGAAGGAGAGGCCGAGCAGGAGGAATTTCCAAAAATGCGTCATTCGCGCGAGCCCGACTTCTGAGGGCGCAACAGGATCCGATGATTCGGGGGAAACCGCTTCGTCGGCATCGCATGGCTCGTTCGGGCTGACAGGGAAAAGGGGGGCAAGAAGTTTTACGGCAACGATTCCCGCGCTAAATGCAATGAAGGAGACCACGAGAGAGGGGCCCATCACAATCGACGGGGATTTGGATCCGTTCGCTGCGAGAATGCTGATTGCAGTTGCAGGGATGAGTTGGATGGAGGCCGTGTTCACCGCGAGGAAGGTGCACATGGCATTTGAGGCAACCCCTTTCACTGGATTCAATGAATCGAGAAGTTTCATGGCTCGAAGGCCGAAGGGGGTGGCGGCATTTCCCAGTCCCAACATGTTCGCTGCCATGTTCAGGGTGATTGCGCCTAGCGCGGGATGGCCGCTCGGAATCTCTGGGAACAATCGGCTCAAGACGGGACGCAAAGCCGCTGCCAAATGGTGTACAAGCCCAGCGGCCTCAGCTATCCGGAGAAACCCCATCCAAAAGCTGGTCAACCCGATGAGGGGTAGCGCCACCACTACCACCGAGTCCTTGGCCGCAGAAAAAATTGCGGCGGTCACGGACTCGACACGCCCACTGAAAATGGCGAGGACGAGGGATCCGCAAAACAGCACCAGCCAGACGATGTTCAGCATCTCCCCAGTCCTCCTGATTGGCGCCGCACGCTAGAGATCGATGGTTTTTCCAGTCCGGAAACTTTCGTCGGCAGCTGCAACGATTCGCATGGATTGGACCGCATCATCCATGTGATCCGAAAGGTCTGCATCGTTCAGGATGGCATCCAAGAAGAACCGCTGTTCACGCAGGCAGAGGCCATCGTGATCCGGTTCGTCCCCAGTGCTCACCCATTCGTCCGGCTTGGACAGACGCCCCTCGGCGCCGACCTCACTGTGGTGGACGAGAATAGATTGGGTTTTTGAGTGCGCATCCACATTGGAGCTCTGTCCCGCGGAAGCCGCGTCTTTTGCGACGATTGATGCGCATCCCTTCGGGCCGATGACGTCTTTCACGAAAAATGCGGTCTCCGACATCATCGGGCCCCATCCGGCCTCATACCAACCAACGGAACCGTCGGCGAATGTCACTTGGAGTTGCCCGTAGTTGATCTGGTTTGGCGAGATGTCATCGGTCAGGCGCGCGCCAATGCCAGAGACGCGGATCGGCTTGGATCGGGTCATCTGACACATCACGTCGACGTAATGAACTCCGCAATCCACCACCGGAGAACAGGATTTCAGCAGCGCCTTATGAGTTTCCCATTCGGGACCAGAGGACTGCTGGTTGAGATTCATCCGCATAACCAATGGCTTGCCTAGGCCGCGTGCGATCTCGATGAAGCGGATCCAGCTGGGGTGATGCCGCAGGATGTATCCGATGACGAGTTTCTTCCCTGCCGCGCGCGCCGCTGCCACAATCTCCTCCGCTTCAGCAACCGTCTCTGCCAGAGGTTTCTCGATGAATACGTGGGCGCCAGCCGCGAGCGCTTTTTTTGCGTATTCCGCGTGAGTGTCGGGATAGGTCGAAATGGAAACCGCATCCGGTTTTGTCTCCGCGAGCGCTTGGTCGTAGTCCGAAAAAAGCGCGTGGCCACCACCGAGCTCCTTGTCCAATGCACTGCGCGAGGATTCGGAACGCGTCACGATTCCGCAGATCTGGAAATCGTTGAGTTGTTTGTAGGCGAGAGCATGCGATCGCCCCATGTGCCCAGCACCGACACAGAGGACTTTGATGATTTTTGACATAAAGGGATTTCTTTGAGCGTGAGGGTGTTCAGCGTTCTGCCGCTTCATCCTTTGGACGGAATCCGACCAAGAACAGTCCGAGGATCACGGCAGCCATGATCGCTGGTCCGACCCAGAACTCGTTCCACTGCTGCATGGCTTCACCCAGCAAAGATTTGTCGACCGCCTCGGGAAGACTGACCGAGAACATTTTCGTAAGTTTGTCCGCGAAACTGAGGTTCTCTTCAACGCGCACGGCGCTGATGGCCTTCACAAGTTCCCCGTGTTTGGTCACGGATTCTGCCATTTTCGGGAAAGCCATCGAAAAACCAAAATACATCCCAACGCCTTGTGTGAAAAAGACTAACATGGATTGGGCTTGGCTGCGAATGGCGGCCGGTGCGGTTTTATCGGTGTAGATGTAGCCCGTGACGAAGAAGAAGTCGTAACAGACGCCATGGAGTGCCACTGCAAGGAACACCGCGCCAACGGTCTGCGAGGTCGCCCCCCAAGCGAAGAGGAGGTACCGCCCAATCCAAGCAAGCATCCCCACGATGATCATCCATTTCACTCCGAGGCGCCGGAAGAAAACTGGCATCATGACCATGAAAAAGATCTCGGACATCTGCCCGATTGTCATCGTTGCGGCCGGTTGCTCAAAGCCGAGGCCGGTCAGGAAATCACCCGTGATACCGTAGTAGTATGCCAGTGGGATGCAGATCAGGGTCGAGCACAGGATGAACACGAAAAAGTCGACCCGTTTGAGAAGGCTGAACGCATCTAGCATCAGCAGGGAACGGATGTTGATCGGAGATCCCTTCGCTGGAGGAGGGGTATGCGGCAGCATCAGGCAGAAGGCGCTGAGCGCGAGAGATGTCCCCGCTGCGATGTAGAACATGTTCATGCTGTAGGACAAACCGCTCGCGCCGATGAGCAATCCCGCAGCGATCCAGCCGATGGTTCCCCAGACCCGAATCGATGGGTACTCGCTCGGATCGCTGATGTTCGAGAACGCGATGGTGTTCGCGAGACCGAGGGTGGGCATGTAGCACAGCATGTGTCCCAAAAAGAGCCACCGCATGAGCGACGGATCATGTTCCGCTGCATAGGGGACCGCTGCGATGATGCAGCCGCCTATCAGGAAAAGGACGCTCATCACCTTTTCAGATGCGAAGAAACGGTCTGCGATGAATCCAAGGAATAGGGGGGCAAAAATTGCGGCGAGTGGCGCACTGTTATACGCATGACCGGCGTGGGCTCCGAGTTGGTTGACGGTCAAACAGGCCCCCACCGTGGTAAACCACGCGCCCCAGACGAACAGCTGGATGAAGTTCATCACGCAAAGACGCGTCTTGATGGATTGGTCTGGGGTATTCATGCGGGACACCTTGAGCGAAAACCGTGCTTGAGCGCGAACGGCGCTTGAAAATGAAAAAGCCCCGGGGGTTCCGGGGCTCAGAGAGGACCTCAAGAAGGATCAGTTCTTGATCAGATTGACCGGGGAGGGTTGCTGACCCAAAGCCATTGCAGCGTGCTGGGCGTCGGAGCAGGGAGCGTTGATCGGAACTCCCACCTGCTTGTCGCTGGAACCGACAAGTCCTTGCCGAAGAAGGTAGTGCTCAACCTCTTCTCCGGAGATATCCGGGAGCATGACGCCATTCACCTCCACGCAGGGGCTCAGAGGCTGTCCGCTCTTCTGCTCCATTTCCCATCGGAATGCAGGATTCTTGATGATGTCTTTTTCCGTGTATGGGAGATCGTATTTCGCGAGGACGGCCCTCACTCCATTGCTCCATCCACACTGGGTTTTCAGCCACGCTGTGATCACAGGTTTTTCCATAGATTTTCAGTATACGATACGCAGGGTTTGATGTCATCGCGTTCTACTGGGCGCCCTGTCTACCAATCCGGAAGAGCTTCGTTTCCGTTCGGATGAAGAGCGTTCCTTCGTCGGGGGTTGGCGATGCCAGCGTCTTCTCAGAGAGATCACTGGATGCCAATACCTCAAAGGTCTCACTCGCGCGAACGATGGTGGTCAGTCCGGCCTCATTGGTGAAATACACACGTCCCTCCACTAAAATCGGCGAGGCGGAGTAGTTCCCCGGGATACGTTCGCTCCAGACAGATTCTCCCGTGTCGGCTTTGCAGCACGTTGCGATGCCAGCATCGGACACCATGAACAGCAATCCGTTCGATAGAATCATCGAGGGCGTGTGGGGAGCTCCTTTCTTGGTCACCCAATCCACATGGGTCTCAGTGACATCGCCCTTCGCTCCCTGAGGCCGGATTGCCAGTGACGTCGCGGCGTCGAACCCCGAACTGAGATAGAGTCGCCTGCCATCATAGACGGGGCGGGGGACCACTGAGTATCCCTCTCCATACTGAACTTTCCAGAGTTCACGCCCGTCCGCTGGAGCGTAGGCTGCGACGAACCCACTTCCAGGGCTGATGACCTGAGTTTCGCCACTCACGGAGATGATTTGCGGGGTGGAGAACGAGAAGTTTTTCTTAGCGTGGGTGTTTCTCTCCTGTTTCCACACAACTTTGCCGGTCTTGCGGTCGAGTGCGGCGACAAATGGGGACTCTTGCCCATCGGCGCTGAACACCAAGAGTTCGCCCACAAGCGCTGGGGATCCCCCAGTTCCGTGCACGGGCTTGTACTTCAGGCTTTCCTGCTTCCACAAAATCTTGCCGTCCAATCCCAAGGCCGCCGTTCCCATGTGCCCGAAGTGAACGTAGACCGATGTGTCATCAACAATCGCCGTAGGACTGGCTGCCGTATTCTTTTTGTGCATCCGAGTGGCGTCTGCTGGTTCGGGGGTGAACACAGGCGTATTCCACACGATGGTTCCTGACTGTGCGTCCACACAGAGCGCGTTGAGAGTGATCGCGCCCTCTGTCTCGATCGCAGAGGTGAGGTAAAGACGTCCGGACCTGAGGCTCGGAGACGACCAGCCTTTTCCCGGAATCTCCACACACCACTTGATGTTGTTCAACCCCTCCGCGGACCACTCCAAGGGGACCCCCTTGGCTGAAGAGACCCCATTACGGTCGGGGCCACGGAACTCGGGCCAATCCGACGCAACAATCTGCCCCCCAATCAACGACACTCCAAACAAGATTTTTCCAACGGGACGGAACGGGTTCGACATGAGCCGTTTTTTAGCAACGTCCGTGCTCGGCGTTGTCCGTTTGATGTTTGCAAAATCGGGTTGGGGTGTATGTTGCCCAACCCTAGTTTTATGAACGTCGAACTCGAAAATTTGCCCAGTTGTCAAGCGAGTCTCCGTGTGGAAATCCCAGCCGATAAGGTCTCGGAGATCCGGGAGGCGGTGGTAAAAGCCTTTGCCAAAGATGCCCGCTTGCCGGGATTCCGTCAGGGCAAAGCGCCGAAAACCGTGGTTGAAAAAAAGTTTTCGAAGGACATCCAGAGCGAAGTTTCCCAGCGCCTTTTGAACGCAGGGATCGCGGAGGCTCAAACGAAGAGTGAGTTGGCGATTCTCGGGGTTTCCAATGTTGAGTTGCCAGACACGAAGGCGGGAGAGGCGGCGTCCTTCACTGCGACCCTCACGCTTGAACCGGCTTTTGATATCCCTGACTATGAGGGGCTAGAGGTGAAGGTGCCGTTCGCTCGCGAGACCGAAGTGAACGTGGAAAAAGGACTGGAGTATTTGCGGGAGCAACTGTCCGAGTTTGCCGACGTTGACCCGGTTCGTCCCGCCGCGATGGAAGACTTCATCATCGTGGATTACGCTGGAACGCTGGATGGTAAGCCTGTCGAACAGGTGGTCGAAAAGGCGGGCAAAATCATTTCAGGGAACGAAGATTTTTGGATCCGGATGACGGGCGAAGCATTTTTCCCAGGGTTCAGCGAGCAGTTGGTCGGGGCGGAGATTGGGGATCGGCGGACCGTCACAATCAAGGTGCCGAGTGACTTTCCGTTGTCGGAGCTCTCGGACAAGGAGTTGGTTTACGATGTGAAGCTCAAGGCGATCAAGAAGCAGGTGCTGCCTGAGCTGAGCGATGCGATCGCTGTGCGTTTGCTCGGTGAAGGTAAGACCTTGGACGACCTCAAGACAAACACTCGGGAGCGTTTGGAGCAGGGGTTTGAGCAACGCCGCCATTCATTCGTCGTGGAAGCAGTGATGAAGCAGTTGGTTGAGCGGGTGGAGTGTGAGTTGCCTGAAGGGTTGCTGAACCGTGAGATCCGGAACGTGATGACACAGATTGTCCGCGAGAACATGTCCCGCGGGATCACTCAGGAGGCTTTGACGGAGAAGGAGACGGAGATCAAGGCTGCGGCTTCGAAGGGCGCGAAGGAGCGGCTCAAATCCCGCTTCATTCTCAATCGGATCGCCAAAAAGGAGAAGGTGGGTGTCTCGGAGCAGGAGGTTCTTTGGGCGCTTGCTCAGGCCGCTGATCAGAATGGGAAATCGATGGATCAAGTGATCCGTGAGGTGAAGAAGAATGATGGGCTTGACGAAGTGCGTGAACAGATCGCGCATCAAAAGGTCATGTCATTGATTGCCTCCAAGGCGAAGGTCACCGAGGAGGCCGAACAGGCATCGAGCTAGACGGATCAAGCGCCCAGGTGGACCTCCTCAGATTCTGGGCGCTCTGCTCGTTTTGTGGTATTTTCTAGAGCCAAGACACTATGCTTAAGCCATTCGATTTCAGTTCTGCGATGGGGATGTCCCCAGAGTTTTCAGCTCCACAGGCGAGTCACTACGTGCCTTATGTGGTTGAACAAACGGGGCGCGGAGAACGTTCCTACGATATCTACTCTCGGTTGTTGAAGGATCGTATCGTGTTCCTTGGCAGCGAAGTGAATGACACCGTTGCGAACTCCATCATCGCCCAGATGCTGTTCCTGCAGATGGAGGATCCGAAAAAGGACATCCATTTTTACATCAACTCTCCGGGAGGTTCGGTCACTGCGGGCTTGGCGATTTACGACACCATGCAGTTCTTGAGCTGCGACGTGAACACCTACTGCATCGGGATGGCGGCAAGCATGGGCGCTGTTCTTCTGGCTGCGGGAACGAAGGGCAAGCGTCACGCATTACCGAACTCGGACATCATGATCCATCAGGTGTCAGGGGGCGCCCGGGGAACAGCGAGCGATGTGGAACGGACCGTTGAGTTCATGTACCGTCTCAAGCGGCGTTTGGTCAGGATTTTGGCGCATCACACCGGCAAGACGGACGATCAGGTGCTTCACGATTCGGATCGTGACTATTACATGACTGCTCAAGAGGCGAAGGATTACGGACTGGTGGATGAGGTCGTGAAGCTCAGAAAAGATGTGCCTGCGGGTTCAGGCGGCGCTGAAAAGCCGAAGGCATCCGACGGAGAATCGGACGCGAAGACAGAGCCCAAGGCCCAGTAAAGCTGCGATTTGGCGGCAATCGGTCGCCTATCCATCATCGTCCCTGAGAGTAACCAAGAATCTATGGCCAGAACTTCCAACCTCACGATGTGCAGTTTCTGTGGAAAAAGTCACTCCGAAGTGCGGAAGCTGATCGCTGGACCGGGCGTCTACATCTGCGACAGCTGCATCACCGTCTGCAAAGGGATACTGGATAAAGAACTCAGCGAGGACACTCGCAAAAAGTCCTTGGATTTGAAGGTTCCCAAGCCCCAAGAGATCCGCAAGCTCCTAGACCATCATGTGATCGGGCAGGATCGCGCGAAGAAGGTGCTCTCCGTCGCGGTGCACAACCACTACAAACGGATCCTGAGTAACGCGAGCGCGGGCCGGTCTGCGAAGGAATCGCTTACCTTTGGAGCGCCGGAGGTTCCCACGGCGGCGGGTTCGTTGGACGAGGTGGAGATCGACAAGAGTAATATCCTGCTGATTGGACCAACAGGATCTGGAAAGACGCTCTTGGCGCGGACGCTCGCGAAAGCGCTCGATGTCCCGTTCTGCATAGCCGACGCAACAACGCTCACGGAGGCGGGATACGTAGGGGAGGACGTCGAGAACATCATCCTGCGGTTACTCCAAGCAGCAGAGTACGATGTGAAGCGGGCGGAGATTGGAATCGTGTACATCGACGAAATCGACAAAATCGGGCGGAAGACCGAAAACGTTTCAATCACGCGGGACGTGAGCGGTGAGGGGGTGCAGCAGGCGTTGTTGAAGATCTTGGAGGGGACTGTTTGCAATGTGCCACCTCAGGGCGGACGCAAACATCCGCACCAAGAGTACATTCAGGTCAGCACGGATAAGATCCTGTTCATCTGCGGAGGAGCCTTTGTGGGACTCGACAAGATCATCGAGAAGCGTCGTGGCCGTAACGTTATGGGTTTCGGAGCGCCGGAAGCAGAGGGGGCGAAGGATGGAGATGTTCCTCAAAGCGAGATTTTGCGTCACACAGAACCCGAGGATCTGTTGAGCTTTGGGATGATCCCCGAGTTCGTGGGGCGTCTTCCCGTTGTGGCGGCACTGGATCCGTTGACGGAGGACGACATGGTTTCGATCCTTTCCGACACCAAGAATGCGATGGTGAAGCAGTACACAAAGCTTCTCGCGATGGAAGGGGTGAACTTGAACATCACGAAGGACGCTCTTCGCGCAATGGCAGAGCAGGCAGCCAAGAAGGGGACAGGTGCGCGCGCGCTCCGCTCGATGCTGGAGCGGATCATGTTGGATGTGATGTATGACGTTCCAAGCCGCGAGGATGTGGCGGAGGTGACCATCAATCGAGCCGTTGTTGAGGGGAAACGTCAGCCAACGTTAAGGCGAAAACAGGACAAGGATGCTGCGTGAGTTGATTGCGTCAGCAATCCTTTGATCCGTTGAACCAAGAACAATCCGCTCAGGAGACACCTGAGCGGATTTCCATTTTTTAGGCGGAGTCGCCTCAAGCAAAGTCGGATCTAGGGCAATAGACGCCGTTTCAGTTGGGACGCGGTATTCGCTCGGAAGCACCCGATTTTTGATCATCGAGAGATTCGATATGGATGTCGTCCAGCGACAAGGAGGCGAAGGCGATGAAGTTGACGGATTCTTTTGCGCAATCAGCGTTTTTCATGACTTGCGATAATGCCTCCTTGCCGTCGATCCAAAGAGTCCACTGTGTTCCAACGCTTTCCACCACGAACTGGTGCCAGCGATCGAGAGTCAGTGGATGGTGTTGGCGGCAACTGATCCCTGGGATTTCGTAAGCCCAAAGCGGCTTGAAGATGTCTGCGGGGCCATGGCTTTTCCGGACATTTTTGGGGTGGTTCTCGTCGTAGGTGAAATCTCGCTCGGCAATGGATACGCAGGAGTCTGAGTCGTTTTTGGGGAGGCGCGAGTTCACGTCGCCGATGTGCCAAACTGGGATCCCCGTTTTGACAGGGGGGAAAGCGGCATTGATGAGCATAGAGATGCGCGCGTCCTGATTACGGAAGCGGACCTTGTACGAAACTCTCACGTCGCGGGCCTTGAAGCGTGGATCAATCGATTTTCCATGAGCTTTTCCGGGATTTTTTGAGTGATCGTACGTGCAGAGCAATGCTCCGTCCTTGCGTTCCCAAGTGTTCGGGATGTTCCAATCAGCGATTCCGAACTTTGCGCGATCAGGGGTAGCCTCTGAAAACGTTTCGTGGATCAGCGTCGAGCCTTTTCGGTCACTTTGGGCATGGATTATCAACGGAAAGCAAACAAGGACGGAGGACAGAACCAAACGGGGTGTCGGCGAGTGAAACATCGGATGGAGATGATATGGCGCGCTCGAACCTTAGGGTCGGCCGGATTGCGGAATCGGAGTAGTTGAGAGGATAGAGAAAGGGGATCTGACGGCAGTGGTGAAGTGTGCGGCGATTTGGAGTGATCTCTCGGCGATCTCCGACGCTGAGAGCGTGGTGCCCTCGGAAAGAGCCTTCATGGCTGCCACCGCATAGGCGGATCCGGGGCCAACGCTGGTGAACGGATCTGCCATCTCCTCGACGGCGAAATCATCGTAGATGACGAAAAGGCGATTGGAGTGCGCCACGAGAAACGTTCCGCCGTCGTCGATGCCATTGTTACTCCGCAGAAGGCCACCCTTCTTCAATGCGGCCCGGAGTTCGTCGACGAACGTCGTGCACAGGTATTGGAGAAGGTCTGTGTCCGTCGAGGACTGTGAGGCATTGAAACCCACGGACTCAGATTTCTCGATTTCAGGGGGCACGAAGGAATGCTGGAGGATTTGCGCCATTCGAGTGGAAGTTGCGCAGCCGATCAGGAACTTACCACACCAGAAGATTCTGCGGGCGTGGCGTCCGGCAACGTTTTCTCCAGCCAAAACGGCCGAGTCGCATGCGAGTACAACGGACCCGTTCACCCCATCTCGAAGACCGACGATACAATTCATGCGAGAAAACTCCTCGGGGCCGGAAGGGATTTCAAGTAATCGATACTTCGGTTCATTCAGCTTTCAACGTTCAACAATTCAGAGTATCGGTATATGATGATTTTGAGCAGTTTATGCGGACATGTCATGTTTTGGACTGGTGCTGTAGGACTTGCAGTTTTTTCCACGGCGGGGCTTTTCGTCTCATGGCTCGCGGCAGTCGGCATCAGGGTGCCCGCAGGGAGGCTGCTCGAGGATTCCCCATGCATCATCAACTTCGATTGGATTGCGGTGGTTCCCTTCCTCGGCATGGCCGGACTTTCTTGGGGGGCTATGTTCATTGGAAAGAGAATCTCGGCTCATTGTCGCCGGCCCATGAAAGGTGTTTCGAAGGAGGCTCTCATGAATCTCGACTCACCCCATTGCGACGAATCGCCAAGAGAGCTTGTCAACGTGGCCTAGTTGTCGGAGGCCAAGCCATCGCGCACGCGTTCTGCAACGTGGAATCGCATGCATAATCTTCCCCATTTCAAGTCGCCTCTCGGCAGCGTTGTTGTCACTGCAGGCGCAGTACTCTTTGCGCTGAGTGGCATTGAGACCTCGGCTCTCGCAGCGGATTGGCCTCAGTGGCGTGGAGTATTTCGAACTGGGGAGGCTTCAGGGACTGATGCGGAACTTTCCGGATTGCCGGCCCAGCCGAAAGTGGTTTGGAGAGTGCCGGTTGGCGATGGGTTTTCATCGCCCGTGGTTTCGGGAGGGCATGTGGTCCTCCTCGACAATGTCAATGGCCGAGAGACGGTGCATCAGTTTGATGCGGTGAGCGGTCGTGCAATCTGGCACTCGGATCTCGACGAATCTCACCGTGACGGATTCGGGATCGGTCCGCGCTGCACGCCGCTGATCGACGAGGAACGGGTGTATGTTCAATCCGCAAAGGGCGAGCTTCGGTGCCTGAACATGAAGGATGGCAAGTCCATCTGGCGCACGAACTTTGTCGCGGACTTCGGGGCGATATACATTGGGGAGAAGGGAAAAGCCGCTGGGGCGAGTCGGCATGGTGCGAGTGGCGCTCCTCTCATTGACGGGGACCGATTGATTGCCCAAGTCGGGAGTGAGCAGGGGGCGAGTGTGGTCGCTTTTGAAAAGCGCACGGGGAAGGTGGTTTGGAAGTCTCAAAGCGACCAATCTGCGTATGCCGGCTTGTTCATGTCATCGGTGGCGGGACAGCCCCAGATCCTTAGTTTCACGGCAGAAGGCCTCATCGGGTTGAGGCCAGACGATGGATCTCTGCTTTGGAGGGTTCCGTTCAAGACGGCGCTGGGGCGACATGTCACCACGCCGGTTGTTGCTGCGGATTTGGTGATTGTTGCCTCGCATCAGATCGGGCTGAACGCCACTCGGATTACCAAAGATGACAAGAATTTTTCGGCCTCAGAGGCATGGTCCAACAAGTCGTTGGGCTTCAACTTCAGCACACCGGTTTTGGTGTCTGGGCACCTTTATGGGTTGGCTCCGGGAAAGAAGATTGTCTGCGTGGAGGCAAAGAGCGGTCAGGTCGCTTGGGAACAGGAGGGCTTGATCCAAACAAGCGCCGACAAAGCCGAGGCTGCATTCCTGGTGTTCAGGGATCGCATCCTGATGCTGAACGACACCGGCGAGCTCATCCTTTTCGCAGCAGACCATCGGTCTTACCGAGAGATGGGAAGAGCGCAGGTCTGCGGTAGGAACTGGTGCAGTCCAGCGTTCTCAAACGGCAAGCTTTACCTCCGAGATGGACAAGATCTGCTGTGCGTCGATCTCAGGGCGGAGCAGTAGTTCTGGGTTCCCAGCGCTTTATTTTCCGGCACTTTTCCGAGCTTCCTCCCAACCAGAGCGCCGCGCATCGCCCACCGACCAAACAATACCGTTCCGAAGAAGTTTCTGGAATCCGGGCTCCTTCCACGTGCGATCATCGTGCCCTGACGCGGTGTAGAAGACGCGGCCACTGCCTTGATTTCGAACCCAAGTCCAAGGCTCGCGAACATCTCCTTCAATCCGTTCCATCAGCACCGTCCGTCCGTCAGTGAGGTGATCGGAGTGCACGTAGGTTTCGTCCCACGATTCGAACTCCCCGAGTCCAAGCATTGAGGGGTGCTGCGGTTGGACGATAGCGGCTTTGAAGACGCCACTTCGGTGACTTTTGAATCTGCCTCCCACCAGGGAAACAAACCGGGGAAACCTTCCAAAACATGCACTTGCGCAGTGCACGGGCACGAATCCTTTTCCCCCATCGACAAAGCTGATCAAGGCATTGAGCTGTTCCTCGCTGATCATCCCATGATTCGCGTAGAGCATCACGGCGTCGAATCGCTTGAGGTTTTCGACATTCAGAACATCAACCTTCGTCGCGTACTCCACATCGATCCCTTCTGGCGCTAGTGCCGTGGTGATGATCGGGCAATACTCGTTGCTGTTGTGATGTTTGCTGTCGTGGCCAAGAAAGAGGACCTTCAACCGTCCCGGATCCGCTGATGCCATCGTTGAGAAGATGGGTGCCAGCGCCAAAAGGAGCGCGGTGGTTCGGAGGAAAGCACGCAGTTTCATGCGATAGCTTTACAACAAACAGTGTCGAAAACGTGCGGCCATTGTTTGTGTGAAATCGGACAACCTTGAACCTGACTGAGTGGGGAACCCCGTTCGATGTCTCTCGAAAAACAGGGACTCAGATGCTGGGAGCTCTCTGTGATCAAGAGGCCAGTCCGCTCAAGGTTCCGGTGCTGCTGGCGAACCGTTCGGCAGGGATCCCAAGGTTTTGGATCATCGAGAGGAACAGGTTCGCCAAAGGGGTGTTGTTAGCCGAATCGAAGGAACGATGCGCCCCGTGCTTGAAGCCTCCGCCAGCCAGTAGGATCGGGAGGTTTTGGTTCGAATGAGAGTTCGCATCACCCAAGCAGCTCCCGTACAGCACGTTTGTATTGTCCAGAAGATCCCCGTCCTTCTCTTTCGTCTGCTTCATCTGGTGGAGAAACTCACCGAATGCAGAGATTTGCGCGGCCTCGATATTGCGAAGCTCCTCGACTTTTTCAGGCTCATTTCCGTGATGGGTCAGACCGTGGGTCTCGCTCTTCACTCCTGGAACATGGGGAACGACCGAGAAGGTGCTGAGAGAAAGGGTCACCACACGGGTGCTGTCGGTTTGCAACGCCAGTCGGATCAGGTCGAACATCAGCTTCGACTTCGCGATCACCTCGTTCGCATCGGACACGTCTTTCGGCTCCGAGTACTCAACAGTCGGTTTCGCGCGGTTCTCCCAGTCAATGCTCCTCTGCAAACGTGACTCGAGCTCTCGGACGCTTTGGAAGTACTGGTCCAACCGATCTCGATCGTTCGGCGCGATGGAACTCTGCATCTGCTTCGCTTTCGCGAGAACGAGGTCGAGAACACTCCCGCCCGCTTCAATCCGCCGCAGAGTAGCGGCCTTTTCTTCCGGCGTGCCCGCCACGAATAGATTGCGGTACAGACGCCGAGGACTCGTTTCAGATGGTATCCCGACACCGGAACGCGATACCGCGAGTGAGTCTCCGTAGTGATCGCCATTTTTCACCGCGAGGGCGAGTGAAGTGAACCGGTTGCTGAGTCCGATCTTCTCCGCAACAAACTGATCCAGTGAGATGGAGTTCCTGAAGGTGGGCTGTCCTGGGTGTGGAGATCCCGTAAGAAAGCACTGGCCCGCATGATGGTTTCCGTCCACTCCGGGATGTGAAAGCCCGGAGAAGCTGGTGAAGGAGGTGCGGTGCTCAGAAAGCAGGTCGAGGTAAGGGCTGGATGTGGTGCCCGCTTTTGGGAAGAAAAACTGGGGCATCATGCCCAGAGGCACGTGAATCGCGACGAGACGCTTGGGAGGCGCGGATTCCGCAGATCGACCAATCGAGGGTAAGGCGAGAAGTGCTCCGGCTGCGCGTAAGAAGTGACGTCGCGAGAAGGAATTGGTCATACGCTGATGTTCAATGAGTTTGGGAGAGGATTGAGGCTTGGGCGGCAAGCGAGGTTCACTGGGGATGTTTGGAGTTCGCCTGAAAGAGCGGGCTTTCCGCAAATGCGTGCAGAAGGGAACGGAAGCCAAAATCGGGCGCGGTGGACTCAATGATTTTTCCAATGTCCTCACGATCAATGAACCCGACCTCGGTACCGGTTGCATACCGAGAGAGGTGCGCCACGAATGCGCGCGCAAGCCGCTGCGGCTGTTCGACAAGGTGCGCGGTCAATCCGCTCAAGTCCGAAAAAGCCTTCCCGTCAGGCATTTCACCACTCGGATCCACGGCGGGGCCGATCCGATAGTTGGTTTTCCAAAGGGTCCGTCCTTGTTCGGGTGGAACGTCGCCTCTGTCAGTGGATCGGTACCGGGCACGCAACCCTCCAATCGGGTCGAACGCCTCCAAGGCAAAGCCGGCTGGATCGATCTGAGCATGGCAAGTGGCGCATCCTTCGTTGGACCGATGCTTCTGAAGCTGCTCACGGACGGTGGTCGCTCCACGCGTGTCTGGGTCGATAGCCCCAGCGCTCGGCGGGGGAGGGGGTGGGGGCGAGTTGAGAAGCCTGTCCATCACCCAAACGCCCCGCTTCACCGGCGAGGTGGTTGTGCCGTTTGCGGTCAGTTTGTGGATTGCGGCTTGCCCCAACAGCCCACCTCGGAGGCTGGTCGAAAGAACTGGAACACGACGAACGCCGACTCCTCGAATGGTGTTGATCCCGTAGTGCTCAGCCACTCGCTGGGAAAGCATGGCAAAGTCTGGTCGCAGCAAACTCCTCATCGGAAGATTGTTCTGGATCAACTCGCGGATGAACATGCGGGTCTCATCCACTATGCCTTCGTGAAGCAAGAAATGATATTCAGGGTAGAGCTTCGGGTCGGGGGATGTCTCGTTTGCGCGCCGCAGTTCGAGCCATTGATCACAGAAATCGCGGATGAAGCGCTCACTCCGCGCATCATCGAGCAGACGATCGATTTCTGAGTGAAGCACGTCTGGTTGATGGAGGGTGCCAGCTGCAGCTTTTGCGAGAAGCTGTGCATCAGGGGGCCCGTTCCAGAGCCAGTAAGATAGTCGAGATGCCAGTTGATACCCTCTGGAACTCTTATCGTTGCGAGCGATGGGCGCACCGAAATCGCCAGCATGGAACAAGAACTCTGGCGAGGTGAGGATTGCGACAAAGGCACGTCGCATCGCATCCTCGAAGCAGTCCTTTACGTGCACACGCTTCTCCACAAGCGACACATAGGGAGAAATCTCCTCTGCGGAAACCGGGCGCCGGAACGCCTTGCCAGCGAACTCCGTCAACAGCCGTCTCGCATCGTCGATGGGGTGCATGGATTGGACCGTTTCCAGTGGAGGCTTTCTTTCCCCTGGAGGCAGATCAGCTTGCACCGAAGGGATATACCCACCGATTCCACGGATCGTTTCTCGGCGCGGGGGAATCACGTCGGTGTCTTGTGGAAGAGGCGCGATGGTGAGGTCGCTGAACAGTCGGCGATGACTTTCGGGCGGCCACACCGTGTTGATCGGTCCTTCAATTTCAAACCAGTCCAGCGCGACGCCGGGGCCCACGAACTTGGCTGCGCGGCCACCGACCTGCCCGACGCGTAACCCGAGCCAGTGAAGTGAGACAGGGTCGAACACGATGCTCTCATGCGCACCGATCCACGCGGTGAACTCATGCACGTTGGACTCCATTGAGGGGGCGGTGAACAGGGCGAGTAATCGTCCGCCCTCCTGCTGTTTGCCCTCCTCGTGGGCACGAAGAACGGCCGCTTGATCGGCGCCCCGTTCAATCTGTCCAGCATTCCACTGAAACCCCCAAACGGATGCTTTCATCCGGTAGTTTCCGGCGTAGATGGGAGAAACATTCATCGCCGCCTCGTAGCCCGCAAGGTTCGGGTTCAGCAGTCCCACCGCACTCTGGCTTTTGGCAATCCCGTTGCGCTCGAACAGATCTTTTCGATCCGGCATGTCAGCCTGTGCCTCCTTGGAAGCGATGTAACCCTTCACTTCCTCGAACCCACCACGTGGCGGGTATGCGGGATCGGGCTGTTTGTCCTTCAATAGAACGAACTGCCCCTGCTGGAGATTCCCCCGGAACTTGAACAGACCTGCGGGATAGATTCTTCGCGTAAAAATCGGAGGAGGAGTGCTACGTGTCGCGATTGCAAGATCGAGCGCTTTTTCAACGGCTTCAGCGTACGCGGACAGATGAGCCGGCGAAAGATCGAGTCCATCTGCCATCTTGTCGAATCCAGAGAGGCTGCCGTCAGCAGGCAGCAAGGACTTGATATCTAAGCGGGGGAGCGAGAGGAGATCTGTGAGCGTGTTCTCGAACTCACTGCGGGTCATGCGTCGCATCCTTATGCGGCCCGTTTGCTCGATCCGCGATCGATCAGCCGCTGCGAGGCGATTGTGGATCTGGGCGAGGGTTTCTCGTGTCTCAGCTTCGGGCGGGCGGGATCGCTTTTTGGGCGGCATCTCCCCGGCCGAGACACGATCGAAGATTTTTTGCCAGACAGCGAAGTTCCGAGGATCCGCGGGCTTGAAATCCATCCCATCGAGGTTGATTCCTCCCTTCTGGGTCTTCTGGTCGTGGCAATCGGAACAATGTGCTTCAAGGTAAGAGACTGGATCTGAGGCTCCTGATCCGAGCGAGGCAGACAGGAGAGCGAGCGAAAGAAGTTGCTGCAGGAGGTGGCGAGTTTTCACGGACACGCAGGGGATGTTGGGGCTGTGGTGAGGGGAGAATTTCTCGAAGGAGCGGGTTAGGTCAACCGCCTCGACCGAGGCCGATCATTCAGTGCGAAGCATCGGTGCGACAATCAGCGAGGTCGAAGCAGCGGTCCCAACTTTTTCGCATAGACCTCGTAGCCCGCGGCCGTCAGATGGATTTTATCCGGCTGATAAAGTGACTCTTGGAGGCTGCCATCGGCACCGGTGAAATCCGCGGTCAGATCGAGCATCTGGACGCCCGAATGCCGCGCTTCGCGTAGCCGGTCCACCGCTTCGTTGGTCCTCTTGATATCCTCGTAGAACCGATTCCCAGGCGCGTGTGCTGGAAGGATTTTTGCGAGAATGAGGTGTGCCGCGGGAAACATCTCGCGAAGTTTGTCGACGCACATCCAGATCCCGCGCGCCGCCGCTTCAACCCCGGTCTCAGGCACGAAAAACATGTTGTTGTTTCCAATCATCAGGACGATCTGCGCTGGCCGAATTCCGTCGGCTCCGCCGTGTTCCAGTCGCCAGAGCACATTCTGGGTCTTGTCTCCACCGATGCCGATGTTGGCAGCGGTGTGTGTCGGAAAGAGCTTTTGCCACGAAGCTCCCCATTGAATGGTGAGACTGTCGCCAACCAAGAGAACATCGACAGGATCCTTGCTCGATCTCAAGGACTCGATCCGCTCGGCATGAAGTCTCAACCACGCGTCGCCGCCAAAATGACCTGCCGTCGGGACGACCGGCCAGAGCTTGGGAAGATGGCGATTCTCCTCCTTACCCGGCCGGCGTTCATGCTCTGCCCGTTCGGTGACATAGGCTCTTTCCTCGGATGAGAGTGGCCACCCGGTCTTTTGCGGCTCCTTGGTGAAGTAGGGGTACTCAATGGCGCTGACCTGTATTGAGAAGCAGAAAAGGAGATAGAGCAGGGAAACAGTTTTCATCGGTCGGGGGGAGTGCCGTCTCGGAAAGACGTCATACAGCACCCAATCTTAGCCCATGCAGGGCGTGAACGCTGTGCTCGGAACTCGTCGCACGCTTGTTGGATGATTGAGAGTTAGAGACCGATGAGGCGTCATCCCGGCTCACAGAATAGTCCCTTTGAGGAAGGCCATACAGGCGGCGAAATAGATCAGGAGGCCAGTCACATCGACCAACGTCGCGACAAAGGGAGTGGAAGAGGTTGCGGGATCCAATCCGAAGCGGCGGAGAATGAAAGGCAGCATGGATCCTGAAATGGTTCCCCACAGGACCACTCCAATGATCGCAACTGATACGGCCATCGCCAAAGGGAAGTAGTGCGGTCCATAGGCATCGAAGTACTTTCCTGCCAATAAGATCCGAAAGAAGCCAACCACACTGAGCGTCAAACCAAGAAGCAATCCGGAGGCGAGTTCTCGGCGAAACACGCGCCACCAGTCTCGCAGTTGAACCTCTCCGAGTGCCAAGGATCGGATGACAAGGGTTGACGCTTGGGAACCGGAGTTACCTCCGCTTGAGATGATGAGCGGGATGAAAACGGAAAGGATCACCGCCTTCTCCAGCTCATGCTCAAAGAATCCCATCGCACCCGTTGTGAGCATCTCCCCAAGGAATAGAACCACCAACCATCCTGCTCTCTTCTTCACCAACTCCCTGAGAGGCACGTCGATGTAGGGCTCATGCAGAGCCTCCATCCCCCCGATTTTCTGAACCTCCTCTGTCGCGATCTCCTCTTGCACGAACAACATGTCATCGATGGTGACGATCCCCAAAAGCCTGTCCTCGGAATCGACCACGGGGAGCACCTGGCGCTCGTACTTCTTGAAGATGTCCAGAGCGTCTTGCTGCGTGTCAGTCGCTCGCACCGCGATGAAGCGGTTATCGTGGATGTCATCTACCAAACGGTCTGGGGGACTGAGAAGGACCTCTCGGATGTGGATGTCGTCGATCAGCCGTCCCTTTTCATCACAGACGTAGAGGACATTCAGTGTCTCGGAGTCTTTTCCGTTTGCGCGGATGTGATCGAGAACTTGCGTGATGGTCCACTTCTCGCGGACAGAGATGAAATCCGGCGTGAGGAGGCGGCCAACGCTTTCCTCGGGATAACCAAGGATGGTTCGGGCGATTTCGCGCTGGCTCGGACTCAGCAGCGTGAGCATTTGAGTCACGGCGGCTGGCGGGAGCTCCTCGAGGAGAGCGGTCCGATCATCCACCGCCATCTCATTCAAGATGCGTGCGGCGTCCTCATTTCCCATCGCCTGCAAGACCCGCTGTTGTTCGTCAGCCCCTAGATGTTCGAACACCTCAATGGCTTGCGCTTGAGGGAGAAGGCGGAAAACGATGGCTTGATCCTCCTCAGGGAGATCGTTGATGCAATCGCTGACATCTGTGGGGTCCATCTCCACAAAGAACTCGCGCAACGCGGAGAAACTTCGCGATGCGATCAGTTCTTTGATTTCAGGCCCGAGCAGATTTCCAATCATTGTCGCGGAGGTTTACCGCTTTTTGCGCCGCTTTGTCAGGGGCGAACTCCGAGAGGAGGGCGAAATTCGTCGTGCAGGCTTCCTTCTGCGCGCTGTTTTCTCGATCTCGCGGGCGATTTCCAAAAACTCCGACTGCGAGTCGCGCATTTGCTCTTGGCGAGGGCATGCGAGTTTCGAGTAGTCGCCGTTTGGGAGCAGTTGCCAGGCACCAGAGTTATCTGCCAACTGACGCCCAAGCAGTTCTTCCACGATGTATCGCCGATGATCCGCGTTCTCGATGGGGAACACGATCTCGACCCGATTGTACAAGTTACGCGGCATGAGGTCGGCGCTCGCGACGTACAGATTGGATTTGCCGTTGTTGTGAAAAAAGTAGATCCGACTGTGTTCAAGAAAACGTCCGATGATGGAACGAACACGGATGTTCTCGCTGAGTCCGGGCACTCCAGGACGTAAACAGCAGATTCCCCGGATGATCAGGTCGATGTGGACGCCCGCATTCGAGGCCTCGTAGAAGGCCTCGATGAAGGATGTGTCCACCAAGCTATTCATTTTGGCGATGATGCGAGCGGGCTTTCCCGCCCTTGCGTTGGCGGTCTCGACCTTCACCATCCGCAAAAGCTCAGTGGCCATCGTGTGCGGAGCGATCAACAGCTTTCTCGCGCCACTGAACCGGCAGGGCGGACCTGTCAGTCGGTTGAAGAGGTTTCCAACATCCTCTCCAAGAGCAGGATCGGACGTGAAAAGGGAAAGATCCGTATAAATCTTCGCCGTTGAGGGGTTATAGTTCCCTGTTGCGAGATGGATGTAACGCCGGATCCCGTCGTCGTCGCGTCGGATGACAAGTGTCATCTTCGCATGGACTTTGAGGTTCACGATCCCGTAGACCACATGGACGCCCGCGGACTCAAGTGAACGCGCCCATCGGATGTTATTGGCTTCGTCGAAGCGCGCCTTCAGTTCGGTGATTGCGGTGACTTGCTTGCCATTCTCGACGGCGGCCATGAGGGCTCCGACGATCCGCTCATCACCTCCCGTCCGATACAGTGTCTGCTTGATTGCCAGCACATTCGGGTCTGCCGCGGCGGATTGAAGGAAATCAACCACGCTGTCATAGCTCTCGTAAGGGTGATGCAGAAGAACGTCCTTTTTTCGGATGATCTGGAACGGATTGGAGGACTTGGGAAACCCGGGGGCGCGAGGGGCAATGAACGGGCGGTCCCGAAGTTCGGGTGAATGGTCGCCCTCGTAGATGGCCATGAGGCGCACGGGGTTCAGGGGCCCGTCGATGAGGTAGATGTCGCTTTCCGTGAGGTGGTGTTGTTCGAGGAGAAAGGATTGCACCTCTCTGGGCATGTCGTGATCGCACTCCAATCGGACCGCAGCGCCTTTTCTGCGGTTGTGCAACTCGATCTCAACCGCTTGCAGCAGGTTGAGGGCATCGGTCTCATCGATGTACAGCTCACTGTTCCTAGTGACGCGGAAGTGCCAGAACCCGAGGATTTTCGTTCCGGGGAGAAGGTCGTGCAGGTAGTGGCCGATGATCTGACCGAGGAGCAGATAGCAGCGGTCTGCATCATCTTCGTCCTCCAGCGGTAACCGGACAACTCGCGCGAGGTTTCTTGGCACTGGTACGACGGCGTAGAACTGGCGGATCGAGCCGTCTTTCTCCGACTCGAGTTTGACGATGAGGTTGAGCGACTTGTTGAGAAGCTGAGGAAAAGGATGGGCTTGATCGAGGGCGAGCGGGGTCAGGACAGGGCGGATTTCCGATTGGTAGAACTCGGTGAGCCAATCTGCGTTATGCGTTGAGAGTTCGTCTGGCGAGAGGAACCGGATGTTATGTTCCGCGAGGGCGGGGACCAACTGTTCGCGCCAAAGCGCGAACTGTTCTCGGACCATGCGTTTGACCCGGATGCGCAAAGCTCGAAAGGTCTCAGAAGCGGTACGACCGTCGCTTGATCGCTCAACGATATCGGATTCAACCTGCTGTTTGAGGCCGGCTACTCGGACCTCGAAGAACTCGTCGAGGTTAGAACTCACGATGGTGAAGAACTTCACCCGTTCCAGAAGGGGATTACTTGGATCAGATGCCTCTGTGAGGATTCGTTGATTGAACTCCAACCAACTCAGTTCGCGGGAAAGGAACCGTGAGCCTTGGGGAACATGGGAAGCCTTGGGAACGGACATGGTGCGGGGGAGGTTAGCAGTGCCGCGGGGGAGGGGGGTGAAAATCTTGTGACGAAGCGTCTCACAAACCCTGTCTGTTTGGTAGAGTGGAAGGATGGAAACGGACCTTTTCTCGATGGAACCAGCGACAGACCCCTTGGCGATTTACCGTTTGAGGGATGGCCTTTACGGAGTCGATTTGCTGGCTGCGGCCGTCTCGCACTTCGACTTTTTCACATGGTTAGCCGATCACCCATCCACGCTTGGTGGAATCGCTGCGCACTTCGGATTCAAGATACGGCCACTGGATGTGCTTCTGACGTTATCCGCCTCGTTGGGCTTGATCACGCAAGCGGGCGGAGTGGTCCACCTGACGCTTCGGGCGAGGGAGCATCTTGTCACTGGTTCGCCGTGGTGTTTGAAGCCGTACTATGACGCATTGCGCGACCGCCCACAGACGAAGGATTTCGCATCGGTCTTGACCACGGGGCGGCCTGCGAATTGGGCGAGCAGTGATCCGAAGGCGTGGGCGCAGGCGATGGAGGATGCCTCGTTCGCTGAAAGGTTCACCGCCGCGATGGATTGCCGCGGGATGCTGTTGGGACCGGCTCTAGCCAAAGTGGCGGGGCTTGAGGGATCCGATCGATTGCTGGATCTTGCTGGCGGAAGCGGAATCTACGCGTGTGCACTCGCCGCCCACTATCCGAATCTGAGTTGCTCGGTGCTAGAGCGACCTCCGGTGGATCGCATTGCGTCGGAGTCTGTTGCCAAGCGTGGGTTCGCTTCGCGGGTTAGCGTGATTGCAGGGGACCTTTTTGCCGAGGGTTTGCCGACCGGCTTCGATGCTTATCTGATCTCCAATGTGTTGCATGATTGGGACGAGGCGGACGTGCGCGAGATCCTTTTCAAGGTTGGACGGGCGATGCCGTCTGGCGGGCGTCTCCTGCTTCATGATGCGCACCTGAATGATGGCAAGACCGGCCCGCTCCCTGTGGCACAATATTCTGCCTTACTGGCACATTCGACAGAAGGTCGCTGCTACTCGACCTTGGAGATGCGGACGTGGATGGATGATGCCGGTTTTGATTGGGTTGGGCATCACCCGACCGCCGTTGACCGGAGCGTGATCATCGGCGAGAGGCGGTGATCA
>CAZAZT010000020.1:0-6317 GCA_964489645.1 uncultured Chthoniobacteraceae bacterium
GCAGCCCCCCGGGCCTCATACGAGAACCCAGAGGGCTGCTGTTCCCCCCAGAACGGTTTTAGTTGTAGACCACTTTTTCCCGAACAACAAGGGGTTTATCCGATTTTTTTGTCATCGGCTCATTTCTGCTGTTTTGCGAGGGACTCAAGGTAATCCAGGAGCGAGGCGAAGTCGTACTCGCTGAGGGGATTGACAAGTCCTTCGGGCATCATGGAGCGCGGATCGGTCACTCGCTTGGCGATCGAGGCGGTTGGGATGACCAACTCTTGGCCGGCAATATTTCGCAGGGTGACTTTTTCAGCGCTTTCTTGGATGACGAAGCCGGTTTGGACGGATTGGTCCTTGAGGGTGACGATGTTGGTTGCGAATCCTTGGGCGATGGTCTTGCTGGGATTGAGGATCGATTCAGCTAGTTCGGAGCGTTTGTAGGTTTGCGCGATGTTTCCGAGGTAGGGGCCTTTGAGGGGTTGTCCTGCAGCGACGGTGTGGCAGGCCACGCAGCCTTGCTGAACGAACAGGGTTTCACCTCGGGAGGTATCTCCCTTGAGCTTCGCAATATTCTTCAGGACGTCCTCTGCCTTGAGGGTTGCGATGGCGGGGCCTTTCGACTTCGCGAGGGCGGCTTTCACTTTGGCCACATCGATACGCATCTTGCTTACGGCTTGATCGGCAGCTTTTGCGACTGCGGCATCGGGGTCTTGGAGTGCCTCAACGATTTGCTGGTCGAACAGGTTCGATTTCGCTTCTGCGGCGGCTTGCATGATGGCGAGGCGCTGCTTTCCGCTGGTGTTCCATTCCTTGTCGAGCGCCGCACGCGACATCTGGCGTGATTCGGGGGATCCGCTGTTCCGCTTCGCGAGCTTCAGAAGTACCTGTAGAGACCACGCTTGCTGCTGGCCTGACGAGGTTGCCGCAAGGTGTTCGAAGTACTGATGATGGTTCTCGAGTTTGGGGGCATTCCAGAATGCGTCTTTGGCCTTTGACACCTCTGAGCCGTTGCCACCGCCTTTGAGTTCGGCGAGCACGGAGGACATGGTTTTGAAGGCATCGAGGTCATCGGTGCGCACGAGGGCGAACACTGCCATCGCTCGGATGAAAGTCGGTTGCTGCGCATCTTTCAAGACGCTGATGAGCAGTGGGATGGCATCCGTCGGGATGTTGTCCTCTTGCGCAAGTTGGCGAGCGAGAGTGGGAAGGACGGAGGGATCCTTTTTTGCGAGTTCGACCAGTTTTCCGAGAGCATCGCCGGGCTTGATCCGGTGGCGTCCGAACTCTGATGCGAGGCCAGCGGCCTCTTCGGCACCGGCTTTGTTGAGGGCGGTGAGGAGGGCCTCACCGATGCGGTCGGAAGCGTCCCATTTTTCGGGTTGGTAGTACGGTCCGCGGGTGTCTGGTCGGGTTCCCCAGGAGTCGCCTTTCCAAGTGCCTTCGGTGTAGTAGAGACGGCTGAGGGTGCGAGCGATCGCCACGCGGAACGAGGCATCGGGTACGGTGGCAAGTCGTTGGATCAAGGCATCAGCGACGGCGGGTTGATGCAAGGCTTGGAGTGCGCGAAGGACGCCATCGCGGAGTGCCGTGTTGTTGCCTGCTGTGTCGAGCGCAGCGAGGAGGGAGTCGGCGTTTCCGAGTCGGATGAGGGATTGGACCGCGGTGTGTGCAACGACGGGGTCGTTGTCAGCGGTCAAGGGGATGACGTTGTTCGCAAGCGATTTATCGCTGAGTCGTGCGACGGCTGTTACCGCTTCGCGTCGAACCCGTGCATCTTGGCTTTTGAGGGATTGGACGATGCGCTGGGCGGGCACATCCTGAAGCTGATCCCATCGGTCGGTGAGGGCGCGGATGGCCCATGCTTCGATGGTTGGATCGCTTGCCGCGTTTGCGAGGAAGCTATGGCATCCGCTTCCGAATGCCTGTTTCAGGGTGAAGACAGCGATCACGCGGCTCTCGAGGGATGCGGCACGGTCAGAGACGAGGCGTTCGAGCATTGGGCGCGCATCGGCATGAGCTGTGGCCGAGCGGCTTAGAAGTTCGCGTTGGGCCGCGAGGCGTCGGCGGTGGCTCGGGCTGGAGAGAAGGTCGCACAACTGTTTTGGGCTGAGCTTCTGGAAGTCTGGAAGCGGTTCTGGTGTATGGTCTTTTGGAGAGACCCGCGCGATGAATCCGACCTCCGGTTTCGAGAACGAGAATCCGCCATCTTTCCAGCTTGCGACGTAGACGCGGCTCATGGCGTCGACGTCGGCATCGGTCGATTTCGGGACACGAACCAAACTTTCGGGTTTGCCGACCTCTTCGAAGGTGGCGCCTTTTGGTTGGATGACGTGGCGGAAGAGCGGGCCTGGGCCCCAATCACAGGTGTATGGAAGATTGTTCCAACCGGCAGGGAAACCGGGTTCATGGATCCAGGTTGCGCCGCAGCCGGATCCGCCGCCGTATTCTCCGAGGGGGTTGATGATTTCCGAGGGGAAGAACTTGAAAAGTTTCGGGTAGCCGTGGTCTTCGAGACCGGTGATGTGGTGGAACTTGATGTCCCACCCGTCGCCGTCGTTGGTGTTGTCTCGCGTGAAACCGTCAAGAAGCGGGCTGATAGCGACTTCCAAGATGTTCCGAGTGCCGTAGGCGTACAGTTCGAGGCCGGTGCCATCGGGACGAACGCGTGCGACCCCTCCCCCTCGGAGTTGTAGTTTGCGTCCGTCGGTTCCCTCTGCCTCCATGAATCCAAAATCGCCGCATGCGATGTACAGCCAACCATCGACGCCAATCTCGAGGCCGTTGGTTGTGTGGTCGGCAGGGCGGTCTTTGAAGGTGAATGCGAGGTTCTTGACCAGAACCTTTTGTTCGTCAGCGACACCGTCTCCGTCTTTGTCGACGAACACGCTCAGGTGCGGAGGATGGACGAGGTAAAGACGGTCCCGATCCCAGACCAGGCCACGAGGCGAGTCCACATTGGGAACGAAGGTTTTGACTTCGTCGGCGCGTCCCGATCCTTTGGTGTCCCGTAAGCGTATGATCCTGCCCATGTTGGGCAAACGGCCGAGGGAGCCGTTCTGATCGCTACTGACGTAGAGGGTGCCGTCTGGTGCAGCGGCGACGAAGACCGGATAGTTGGCTTGGTCGGGTGTGGCGAAGATGGTCGCATCAAATCCTTCGGCCACCTTGACGTCTTTGATGAGGGTTTCGGCTGATGGGGCGCTGTTTTGAGCGATGAGGGGCTGGGTTGCGAGGGCTGTTCCGAGGATTGCGAGGCCGGTTTGCCGGAGAGAGTTGCGTTTCATGAGGGGGTGTTGGGGTGCGCTGATAGGGCGGAGGATGGGTTAGATGGCGGCCTCGAGTGCGAGGGCTGCGCAGCCGATCATGCCGGCGTCATTCCCGAGTTGCGCTGGAACGATGGCGAGGGATTGGTGAACTACGGGGGCGGTTCTGGAGCGGACGGTGTGAATGATGGGATCGAAGACGAGAGCGCCAGCGGCGGCGACTCCGCCACCGATGACGATGGTGTCGGGGTTGAGGAGCCAGACGGAGCTTGCAAGGCCCGCACCGATTTGGGTGCCGACTTCGGACCAGATCTCTTTTGCGATGGGGCAGCCTGAGTTGGCGGCGTCGGCGAGCGTGCGTGGCGTGAGCGGGGAGGGGGCGGTCTTTCCGGCGGAGCGGTATGCTTCGTCGGCGCGCTCAATGATGCGTTGGTTGCCGACGTAGGTTTCCAATCCACCGAGGTTGCCGAAGGGGCTGGTCACGCCTCGATAATCGATGCTGAGGTGACCGATCTCTCCTGCGGCGAGTTGGGATCCGCGGTAGAGGCGACCGTCGAGGATGAGCCCGCCACCGACTCCGGTGCCGAGGGTGATGCAGATGACGTTGCGACCGTTCTTCGCAGCTCCGTAGCGGTATTCGCCGTAGGCCATGGCGTTTGCATCGTTCTCGAGGATGACGGGGCGTTCGATCCGTTCGGAGAGGATGGAGCGGAGAGGAACTTCGTGCCATCCGGGGACGTTGGTGAGTTCGTGAACGATGCCATTCACGCTGTCGACGAGGCCGGGTAATCCGATGCCGATGGGCGGCTTGGGTTGTCCGTGCTCGGCAGCGGTGAGGGAGAGTTGGTTGATGCGTTCTCCGAGTGCGTCGAGAAGAGCGTTTGGGCCGGAGTATTGCTGCGTCGGGACGGGTTCGCCGGTTGCGACGATGCGGGATTCTTGGATGAGTGCGACCTTGACGGAGGTTCCGCCGAAATCGATTCCGATGGCGAGGGTGGGAGCGGGCATGAGGAGGAGTTGGAAAGGGGAAATGCTGCGGCAAGGGGCGTTCCAAGCGGAGAAAAAATCGCGGCGCGCTTGGTCGGATGAGACCGATGGTGATTGGGACTTACTGACTGTCCTGTTCCCCGGTTGGGCCGGGGACGAGTTCATTCTTGAGGTACGCTTCCTCGTATTTGATGAACGCTGAGATCCTAGATCGGAGTTCACCCGCCTTGTCTTTCTCTTTGTAGGCGAGGTTTTTCTGTTCGAGAGGATCGGATGTCAGATCGAACATCTGTTCGTATCCTGCGGTTGCGTAGAAGATGGATTTCAGGGAGTTGTCCATCACTCCGAACTGGAAGCCGTCACGATCGGCGATCATGTAGACGCGTCCGGGGTGATCGGGGCTGAGGATACTGCAACCTTGCCAGGCTTTTGGGATGGGCACTGCGAGCATTTGAGCCAGCGTGGGATTGATGTCGACGTGACCGACGGGTTTTGGATCGCGGGTTCCTGTGTAAAAGCCTGGGGCCCAAAAGATAAGTGGGACGCGTAGATTCTCGTCAAAGAGTGCGCTTCCGTGGCCCATTGTGGGATGCGGGGAGCCGAAGGCCTCGCCGTGGTCGCCGGTGATGATCACGAGCGTTTCACGGTCCAGCCCCTTCTCCCTGAGGAAACGGAAGAGTCGACCGAGTTGGTGGTCGGACTGTCGGATTGCGTTGAGGTAACGATTTTTATCTGCGGAGAGGGGTTTGCCGTTCTCCTCGAAGACGGTGGCGGGTGGGGAGTCTGCAACGGTGTACGGGTGGTGGGTTTGATTGGTCCACGCGAGGGCGAAGAAGGGGCGTGACGCATCTTCAGCGATCCATTTGAGGAGACCGTCCATCATCGGCGCGTCTTCGCATCCCCACGAGGTGATCTTGTCCTCGGGCGCGAGGTCTCTTGGGGCGAAGACCTTTTGGAAGCCCGCCTTTTTGGCCATGTAATCCATCCCGCCCCATGTGGGGAATGCGGCGGAAAAGAATGCGGAGCGGTACTGTCGATCTTTGAGCGAGCCGACGAGGGCTTTGTGCATGGGGCGGTCGAAGCCTGGTTGATACTTCCATGGGAGGCCTGGGTAGACGGAATAGACGAGGCTCATGAAGGAGCAGAACGTGTATCCGACATGGGCATATGCGCGGTCGAAAACGAGCGAGTTCGGGAGTTCTGCGACAAGGTTTGGTGTGGTGTCGTGCGGCGATCCGTAGAGGCTGAGGTACTGGGCGCTGGTGGATTCGAGGGTGAAGAGGATGATGTTCTTCGGAGCCTTTGGGATGACGGGCATCGCTCGGTCTGAAGCGGGGACGAAGTCGTCCATGTGCTCTTGACGGAAATCCTTGATGATGCCGGCTTTTTGGTCGGTGAGATAATCGAACAGGTAGGATCCGATGAACTCGCGGTGCGGATTGCGGCCGGCACGGCGTTGCCAAGCGTCGGGGTCTGTCGACCAGAGGTAGGCGCCTCCCCAGAGGATCCAGATGACGGAACCGAAGGCGAGGCCACGCGCGGTGGCCCTCGGAAAGCGGCGACGGCGAAGGAAACGGTTGGCGGAGACGACGAATAGCGGGGCGGCGATTGCGGCGGCGATGAGCTTGGCGTTGATGTATTCGGTGGCGGAGGAGGAGATGTTTCCGACGTCCTTCATCATGGCGAGGACGCGGGAGTTGAGGGGTTGTTTGAGTGCGGCATTCACTCCGACGTTGGCTACGGCATACACGGCTGCGATGACCGCGATGACCTCCAAGGACAGGAGCAGTCGCCTCTGCCAGCGTTCATTTTCTGTGAGTCGGCGGTTCAGGTAGGCGAAGAGGCCGCAGAGCGAAACGGTCCAGAAGATGTCCTCGGTGGTGATGGCGATGAGGCTGGGGATGCCTTCGAAGTTCTCGTAGGGGATGGCGATGGGGATTTTCGCTAGCACGAGGATGACGGCTAGCGCGGTGAAGATCGCAGTGACGGGGGGGAACATGGGGTGGGGCGGAGCGTTTGGTGATGTTAAAGTTTTGTCAAAAAAGAGGAAGGGTAATCCCGCTCGTTCGCGCCCCTTGG
>CAZAZT010000020.1:6417-36575 GCA_964489645.1 uncultured Chthoniobacteraceae bacterium
GCGTGTTCTGCGGGCGCGAGCGCATGTGCAGTGGCACTGTTTGCGGCGCGGCTTTTGCGTTGGTCGGAGTTCAGTCACACGATGAGCATGATGAACCTGTTCGCTAGTTGTCGGGATGGAGTCTCCTCGGTGGGCGAGGTGACGAGAGAATCCGTGGGGAGAGGGATTCTGATATTGGACGGCGGTTTTCGGAGCGGCGGGCGGTGGGGATGCGTGCGGGTTCGATCGCTTGTCTGGGTGGCTGTGGGTCTGGTGGTGGTCTTCCTTTTCGGCGCGAATCTCTTGGGTGGTGCGGCCTTGGGTAACGAGGTGGCCGCTCGGACGGTGTCGGCGGGAGTTGCGGCTGCGGATATCACGCCCGATTATCCTGTTCGATTGAGTGGGTATGGGGGGCGGCGCAAGGAGAGTGAAGGTATCGCGCAGCGCATCTCGTTACAGGCCTTGGCTTTGGGGGATGATGGGGACGGGGTGGCGGTATTGGTGACGATCGATAACTGTTCGGTTCCAGGGGTGGTGCGTGAGGAGGTGTTGCGTCGGGTCAGGGCGCAGGGGGTAGCGTTGGCGGATGAGCGTTTTGCGGTGGCGTATAGTCATACGCATTGTGCGCCGATGTTGGAGGGGGCGCTGGAGAACCTTTTCGGGATGGATATCCCTTTGGAACATCGCGCACACGTCCGCAAGTATACGGAGGAGGTGACGGTTCGGATGACGGATGCCGTGCTGCGGGCGGTTCGCAGTCGTGGTCCGTCGGTTTTATCGCTGGGGCGAGGGCGTGTGGGGTTTGCTGCTAACCGGCGAAACTTCGCGGATAAGCCGGTGGATCATGAGGTTCCGGTGCTGCGGGTGAGTGCGGTGGATGGAAAGGTTCGTGCGGTTCTGGCGGGTTACGCGTGTCACTGCACGACGATCGGGATTGATGCGATTCACGGGGATTGGGCGGGGTGCGCGAGGGAGGCATTGGAGAGGGATTTTCCTGGGGCGGTTGGGATGATCGCGATCGGGTGTGGTGCGGATCAGAATCCGAATCCGCGTCGCACGATGGAGTTGGTGCGTCAGTACGGGGAGGAGTTGGCGACTGAGGTGGGGCGTGTTCTGGGATCGGGTGCGACGCGGGAGGTCAGCGGAAGGTTGGAGTGCCGTTCGGAACGCATCGAGTTGGCATATGCACCGTTGCCGAGTCGGGCTGAGTGGGAGGGATTGGCGGCGTCGGGCACTGGGGCGATCGCCTATCATGCGAGGCGGAATCTTGCGCGATTGGAGCGAGGGGAGGAGTTGCCGAGATCGTTGCCCTATTTGGTTCAGACGTGGTCATTTGGGGAGGGTCTTCACATGGTGTTCCTGCCGGGCGAGGTCACGGTGGACTATTCCTTGCGGTTGAAACGGGAGTTCGATCGGGATCGTCTCTGGGTGAACGCGTACTGCAACGAGAGTGCGTGTTATGTGCCGTCGCGGCGGGTTCTGGAGGAGGGTGGGTACGAGGGCGGCGGGGCGATGGTGTACTATGACCGCCCGGCGCGATTTGCTGATGATGTGGAGGAGCGGATCATGGCGGCGGTGCGCCGTTTGTTGCCGGTGTCGGTGCGTGCGAAGTGAGGCTCGGCGGCGGGCAACTTTTGGTGGAATGGGATTGGCTAGAGGGGTGGATATGAACGTTTTTCTTCTCGCGTTGGTTTTGGGCGCGGTTTCGGGATCGGTGTTGGCCCAGGGGGCGACGGGCGCAGCGAAGGCAACTGAGACGGCGAAGCTCGATCCAGCGATGGCGGCGAGCAAGGCGGTGGATGCGGTGGTGGATTGGCATGATGCCTCGGAGTTCGGTCTGGAGGGACGGGCTTGGGAGGGCGAAGAGCGTGCGCGGTATTACGATCGTTTGCCTGCTGCGGCGGAGAAGACGGTTCCGACGCCGGTTTGGAATTTGAGTCGAGACTCAGCGGGGATGGTGTTCCGGTTTCGCACGGATTCACCGGAGATCCATGTGCACTACAAGGTGACGAAGGCGGGTTTGGGGATGCCGCATATGCCTGCGACGGGGGTGAGCGGGGTGGATCTGTATGCTCGGAACGCGGAGGGGCGCTGGGGTTGGGTTTCGGTGAGCAAGCCGGCGTCGCAGGAGATGAAGGTGGAGTTGATCAAGGGTTTGGCTGAGGGGGCGCGTGAGTACGCGGTGTATCTTCCGTTGTACAATGGGGTTGAGTTCTTGAAGATCGGGGTGCGCAAGGGGGGGATGTTCGAGGGGTTGAAGCCTCGGGCGAAACCGGTGGTGTTCTACGGGACATCGATCACGCACGGAGCGTGTGCGAGTCGGCCGGGGATGGTTCACACCGCGATTTTGGGGAGGAGGCTGGACATGCCGGTTTTGAATCTTGGATTTTCTGGGAATGGCCGGATGGATCCGGGTGTTGGCGAACTTTTGGGACGGATTGATGCTGCGGCGTACGTGATTGATTGTTTGCCGAACATGGGGCCGGCCGATGTGACGGCGAAGTGCGAGGCGTTGGTGAAGCAGTTGAGGACGGCGCGCCCGGGGGTGCCGATCGTTTTGGTGGAGGATCGTCGGTTCACGAACTCGTGGATCACGCCGGCGAAGTCGAAGTTCCATGATGAAAACCATGCGGCGCTTCGTGCGGCGTTTGACCGGTTGAAAGAGAGTGGAGTGCCGGGGCTGTCCTACATTGGGGGCGACCACCTGTATGGGGACGACACGGAGGGGGCGACCGACGCATCGCATGCGAGCGACCTAGGATTCATGCGACAGGCCGACATCTTCGAGCCGGTTTTGCGCAAGATACTTTCCAAGTGAAAGTTGTGTTGGAGCAGGGGCCTCTCCGGTTGGTGGGGCCTGCCGGTTTGGGGCTTGGGATGTGGTTGGTCGGGTGTTGCCTTTGGGGAATGGGGCGGTAGTAGGATAGAGATTCCATGAAACTTTTCATCCCTGGGCCCGTAGAGGTCTCGCCTAAGACGTTCGCTGCATTTTCGAAGCCGATGATGGGTCACCGGAGTGGTGATTTCAAAAAGCTGTACGGTCGCATTCAACCTCGGTTGCAGGAGTTGTTCATGACGAAGCAGCCTGTTTTCCTGAGCACTTCATCCGCTTGGGGAGTGATGGAGGGGGCGATCCGGAATCTGGTGGGTTCGGGGAAGGTGTTGAACTGCATGTGTGGGGCGTTTTCCGACAAGTGGTTGGATGTCTCGAAGCGGTGCGGGAAGGAGGCGGTGGGATTGCAGGTGGAATGGGGGCAACCGATCCGAGGGGAGCAGATCCGGGAGCATCTGAAGCAGGGCGGTTTTGAGGCGGTGACCGTGATCCACAATGAGACGTCGACTGGGGTGATGTCGCCGATTGCGGAGATCGCGGAGGCGGTGCGGGAGTTCCCGGAGGTCCAGCTGATCGTTGACAGCGTGAGCTCGTTTTCGGTGGTCCCTTTGCCGATGGACGAGTTGGGTATTGATGTGCTTTTGACGGGTTCTCAGAAGGCTTTGGCGATGCCGCCGGGGCTGGCTCTTTTCTCGGTGAGCGCTCGTGGTTTGGAGCGGGCGGCAAAGACGGCGGGTCGCGGATATTATTTTGATTTCGTGGAGTTCCAGAAGAACCAGGTGGAGGACATGACGCCTTCGACCCCTTCGATCTCACACATCTACGCGTTGGAGTCGAAGTTGGATGATATTTTCAGTGAGGGGGTTGCGAATCGGCACGCTCGTCACGAGAAGACGAACGGGATGGTCCATGAATGGGTTCGGAGGAACGGGTTCGAGTTTTTCGCGCCTGAAGGATATCGTTCGAAGTCATTGACTTGTGTGGCGAATAATCGCGGGGTGGATGTGGCAGCGATGTTGGTGAAGTTGAAGGAGCAGGGGTTCATCATCGACGGCGGATACGGGAAGCTGAAGGGCAAGACATTCCGGATCTCCAACATGGGCGATGAGACGGAGTCTTCGGTGGCGGAGGTTCTTGCGGCGATCGACCGTTCGATGTGATCGTTTGGTGCAGCTAGCTTTAGAAGGGCCGCCTTTTCGGGCGGCCTTTCGCATTTTTGGGCATCCGTGAGAGCTGGGACCCTTGTTGGCCAAAAAAAAAATATCGATTTTGACCGTGACCAACGAGGAATTCTCTTTGAGTGCGCGGCGTCGATGTGCTTTCATCGCAGTACCCCCAAGACCCCCCTGGGACAAACGAGAGCGCCTCTCCAGACTCGATCTGGAGAGGCGTTCTCAATTCTTGGTGCTTTTCTCGGTACGTTTCTCGGAGCGGCTTTTCGGACTGCTGGGAGGTGGCGGATGGACGAGAGGGTGGATGCTGGCGAGGAGGAAAGAGTGTTTCGGTGTGCAGATGTTGGAGGAGGGGGGCTGGATGGGGCGGATTGGGTTGGGCCATTGGGGGATCAGCCACCTGCGGCGATCCGGATGAACTCGACGCGATCGCCGGGTTTTAGGTCGGAACCGGACCATTCCGATTTTCGGAGGGCTACCTCATTCAGTTCGATGAGAAGGGTTGCGGCGGGTAGTTCGAGGAAGTGGACGAGCGACTCGATGGTGGAGGGTTCTGGGACTTCGCGGAGGTCGCCATTGATCGTGATGCGCATGGGTTGCGAGAGTGGGCTTGATTGGTGAGGTCGGTGGGGGTTCTCTTACGGTTTCATCTTAGGATAAGCATATGTTCTCACACGTTGTCATTTTTTGGACTCGTCCCGAAGTTACTGGTGCGGCGGATCAGTTGGTTGCGGGCGGCGAGGAGTATTTGAGGCCCATACCTGGTGTTCGCTCGTTTCACATGGGGCGCATGGTGGGGAGTCACCGGCCGGTGGTGGACCAGACCTATCAGGTGGCTTTGAACCTGGTGTTTGACACCAAGGAGGAACAGGATGCGTATCAGGTGCATCCGCTGCATATCGAGTTCGTGGAGAAGGTGTTCAAGCCGTGTTGTGCGCGCGCGGTGGTTTACGACTTTGAGTGAGTGCGGTTTTGCGAGAGGAGGGGGGGGGAAGGGGGATGAGTCCATCTTCTGATGTTCGCTCTTGAGGCGGCCCTTCCTTTCCTGTTAAATGGAAGGTTCAGCGCAAAAAACAATCGTGGCCGTTGGTCCCTGAGTCCTTCGCTTAGGCGGATGGATTGAGAGCGCCAGGGGAAACCCGGCTGCAAAAGAGCGAATCGTTTTCGGGTAAGTGTTTGTCCGAGGGCTTTTTGCTCGGAGTTATCAGTAAGAGTATGCCAGTTCGTTTAGGTCGTTTTGAAATGCCGTCGTCCCTTTCGAAGGACGAGTCCACAGCCACAGCAACATACGCGAAGTTCATCGCTGAGCCGTTCGAGGCGGGTTATGGACACACGGTGGGTAACTCGTTGCGTCGAGTTTTGTTGTCCTCTTTGGAGGGCGCTGCTGTGACGGCGGTGAAGATTGAAGGGGCGAACCACGAGTTCCAGACGTTGCCGAATGTGGTTGAGGATGTGACTGAGATCATCTTGAACCTGAAGAAGGTGAAGTTCCGGGCGCACGACCACGAGATCCGCAACCTGACGATTTCGGTGAACAAAGAGGGTGCAGTGACGGCGGGCGATATTCAGGAGACGGCTCAATGCGAGGTGATCAACAAGGATCAGTTGATCTGCACGTTGGATCGCAAGGGCAAGTTCGACGCGGAGTTGGAGATTCGCGTGGGTCGCGGATTTGCGACGGGCGACGAGAACAAGCACGCGGACCAACCGATTGGAGTGATTGCGATTGATTCGATTTTTTCACCGGTGACCCGGGTGAAGTACGCGGTGGAGAACACGCGCGTGGGACAGCGCACGGATTACGACAAGCTCCTTCTTGAAGTTTGGACGGATGGCCGTTTGTCGCCGGAGGAGGCTTTGGTGCAGTCGTCCTCGATCTTGAAACGTCATTTTGAGCCCTTCTATGGCTATGACGAGAACGCGGTGTTGATCGATACGCGGCCGCAGGAGCAGTCGCAGGAAGATCAGAAGATGAAGAAGTTGTTGGGCATGAGCGTGAACGAGATCGAGTTGTCGGTCCGTGCGGCGAACTGCTTGAACAACGCGAACATCACCACGGTGGGTCAGTTGGCCCAGAAGACCGAGGGTGAGATGTTGAAGTACAGGAACTTCGGTAAGAAGTCCTTGAATGAGATCAAGGAGAAGTTGTCGTCGTTGGGATTGTCGTTGGGGATGAAGTTCGAGGGGGGGATTGGGGACTCGACCAAGTGATCCGACGCGAAGGGTACGGTTTTAATCACTAATAAACTAATCAAAGCACATTATGCGGCATAATCGCAAAACGGTAAAGTTGGGGCGTTCGCAGAGCCATCGCGACGCGCTTTTGGCGAATCAGGTGGTGAGTCTCATTGAGCATTCGAGGATTCGGACGACTTTGGCGAAGGCCAAGGCGCTTCGGCCTTTGGCTGAGAAGATGGTGACGATTGGCAAGAAGAACACGTTGCATGCGCGGCGTCTTGCGTTGTCGTATTTGCGGCACAATCAGACGGCGGTGAAGGCTTTGTTTGACAAGGTTGCTCCTCGCTGTGCGGCTCGTCAGGGGGGCTACACTCGGATTGTGAAGATCGGTCAGCGCAAGAGCGACGCGTCAGAGATGGCGATCATCGAGTGGGTGGATCAAGCGGTGGAAGAGACGGCAGCACCGGTTGCTGCGACGGAAGCTGCTGCCGAGTAGGTTGAGTCGGTGATTGCTCGTCACCCTTTTTTGAGTGGGGTGAGGGCTGATCGCTTTGGGCCGTTCCGACCGTTAGGGGGGACGGCCCCTTTTTTTGGATTTCCTTCTTGGAGGGCGGCTCTGTTCTCAGAGAGGATGGGGTAGGCACTGGAGACGGTGCTGGCGTTTCGGAGTGGCTTCGCTTGGCGAAGGATTTTGATGCGCTGAAGGTTGAACACGTTTTGGGTGATGCGCCGCGATTGGCGGCGTGGAGCCTGAGCACAGCAATCGTAATATGAGTAGTTATCAGCAGACGTTGGCGGGATCAGCCTCGTTGGAGGGGTCTTCGTTACATACGGGTGAGAAGGTGAAGTTGACTTTGCACCCTGCTCCGGCGGGGTTCGGTCGGAAGTTCAAGCGATCCGATTTGCCGGATGCGCCGGTGATTGATGCGTCGATCGCGAATGTGAAGACGGTGGAGCGGGCAACGACGATTGCGGAGGGAGCGGTGAAGGTGCACACGGTGGAGCATGTTCTTTCGGCGCTATCGGGTCTGGGCATCGACAATGCGTTGATCGAGATGGATGCCGCGGAGCCGCCGATTGGCGACGGGAGTGCTGCGGAGTATGTGAGGTTGATCCGAGAGGCAGGGATCCAGCAGTTGGACGCGCCCCGCTCGTATTTCGAGGTGAGCGAACCGATCCATATCGAGACGGCTTCGGGATCGATGATGACTTTATTGCCGAGCAGTTCATTTCGTGTGAGTTGCACGCACGTCGGGCCGGAGGGACGGTTCACGCAGTTCCATTCCTGTGAAATCACTCCCCAAGCGTACGAGCGGGAGATCGCACCGGCGCGGACGTTCGTGTTTTACGAGGATGTGAAGCCGTTGTTGGACAAGGGGTTGATCAAGGGGGGGAGTCTCGAGAACGCGGTGGTCATCCGTGGTGATTCTGTGATGAGCAAGGAGGCCGTCCGTTTTCCGAACGAGTTCGCGCGCCACAAAATTTTGGACATTGTTGGGGACTTGGCTTTGTTCGGTCGGGCGATCAAGGGGCATGTCATTGCGGTGAAGCCGGGGCACGGGGCGAATGCGGAGTTGACGCGAGCGATTGCGAAGAACTTCCAGAAGGCGATGGCGATGGTCCCGCCGGTGATCACGCCGAAGGCGGGAGCGGTGATGGATATCAATGATGTGATGCGGTTGTTACCGCATCGGTACCCGTTCTTGATGGTGGACCGGGTGGTTTCGATGGACGGGGAGAACCGTTGTACGGGGGTGAAGTCTGTGACGGTGAACGAGCCATTTTTTCAGGGGCATTTTCCGGGGCAACCGATCATGCCGGGGGTTTTGCAGTTGGAGGCGATGGCGCAGGTTGGGAGCATTGTGATGCTGAACAAGCCGGGAAATGCGGGGCGGATCGGGTATTTCATGAGTGCGGATGAGGTGAAGTTCCGGAAGCCGGTGGTTCCGGGGGACACGTTGTTCATCGAGGTGGAGTTGACCCAGCAGAAGCGGAATATTGCGAAGGCGAAGGGGCGTTGTTTTGTGAATGGCGAGGTGGTTTCCGAAGCGCTTCTGATGTTCGGCTTGGTGAACACTTGATCTGGGATCGGGTTTTTTCCTATGGCGACGAAGATACATCCGACCGCGATCATCGACGGTGGAGCGGAGATTGGGGATGGGGTGGAGATTGGGCCGTATTGCGTGATTGGAGCGGGTGTGCAGATCGGGTCTGGCAGCTGGCTTCAGGGGCATGTGATGGTGTGTGGTCCGACGGTATTGGGCTCTGGCAATCGCGTGTTCGCTTATGCTTCGATCGGTCAGCAGACCCAGGATCTGAAGTACGCGGGTGAGCCGACCTATTTGGAGGTGGGAGATGGGAATACGTTCCGAGAGTTTGTGACGGTGAATCGGGGAACGGCGCCGGGCTCGAAGACGGTGATCGGTTCAAGGGGCAACTTTTTGGCGTACAGTCACATTGCGCATGATTGTGTGGTGGGAGATGACGTGATCTTCTCGAACAACGGGACGATTGCGGGGCATGTGACGGTGGGGAATCACGTGATCTTGGGTGGGCTCACGGCGGTGCATCAGTTCTGTCGGATCGGGGATTTCGCGATCACGGGAGGGTGTTCCAAGGTGGTGAAAGATGTGCCGCCCTTCTTTTTGGCGGACGGCAATCCTGCCCAGATCCGAGGGATCAATTCGGTGGGGTTGGAGCGGAATGGGTTCAGCGCGGAGGATATCCGAGGGATCAAGGATGCGTATCGGGTGCTGTATCGGAGCCAGTTGACGCAGCAGGATGCGTTGGAGCGATTGGAGGCGGCGTATGATCGGGGGTCGCTGGTGGGGCGTTTATCGGATTTTGTGAGAAGTTCTGCGCGAGGGATCACTGGCTAGACCTCTTGGATGTGGGGGGTGGTTGTGCTTGGATGTTTGGATGCATCGAGACTTGAGCCATGGGTGAAGAATGTTGCGAAGGTCACGGTGCGGGGGCCGATCAAGGCGCGCGTCGGCTGGCGTTTGAGACGATGCGATCGCGCGGGATGCGTGTGACGACGCAGCGCGGTGCGTTGCTTGATTTTTTGATGTCGGGGCATGGCCCGTTCAGTGCCGAGGAGGTGCATCGGGGGATGGGCGGAAAGGGCGGGGATTTGGTGACGGTGTATCGGACGTTGGCCGCTTTCGAGGAGTTGAACTTGGTTCGTCGGTGTGATTTTGGGGATGGGGTTTATCGGTATGAGTTCAATACGGGGGAGCACCATCATCATCATGTGGTGTGTCGCCGGTGTGGTCGGGTGGAGACCTTGGATTTCTGTGTGGCGGACGGTTTGGAGCGGATTGCGCGTCGGATGGGTTATGCGGATGTGACGCACACGCTGGAGGTTTTTGGCACGTGTGCGGGGTGTTCGGATCAGACGACGGGGGAGGGTTGAGTGGATGTGGGACAAGGGTTTATCGATGGGGTTTGGAAGCTTGTGGCGTTTATCGGTGGCGTGTGTGACGTTGCTTTTGTGCTCGTGTGGCGGAGAGATTGAACCGTTGCCTTTGGGCTTGAAGGGGTCGTTGGAACGGTTGCAGGGGTTTGGGGTGACGCGGCCTCTCGTGACAGGGATCGGTTCGGTTGATGCAGCGAGCGGGCATCCTGAGTGGTTTCCCAGTGCCGATCTTTTTGGTGGCAAGAGCGCTTTGCGGATGTACGCGCGGGTGGCTCAGGATGCGGCACTGTTCCGGCGTTTGGACCGGCAACTGAGTTTTGATGCGGTTTGGGTGTCGGGCGACCCCGGAAATAGTGGTCCGTTGCTGGAGAACTTGGTTTCGGAGTCGGGATGGGTTGCAGCGTATGTGGACCATCAAGGGATCATCTTCCGTCGAGGTGAGGCTGGCAGTGTGGGATTGGAGGTGGGGCCGCGGGACGTTGGGGGATTGCGTCCGAAGGAGTTGGCTCGGGTGAAGTCGGCGATTGCGGTGCAGCTGGTTGCGTTACGTCGTTTCACGGAAGCGCGGAGTGTCATTGCGGAGGCTCGGAGGGTGAGTTCGCGCGAGCCGGATGTGTGGGTGGCGGAGGCGCGGGTGGAGTTGGGGGAGAATCGCTGGGAGGCGGCGGAGGCTGCGGCGGAGAAGGCGTTGGGGTTGCGGGGGCGGTATTTGCCTGCGATGTCCGTGCGCGCTCGTGCGTTGTATTCGATGGGTCGGTTTGCGGATGCTTTTATCTGGTCGCGTCGGCTTGTCGAACGGGCTGCGGGGGATCCTCTTGTGTTGTTCAATCACGCGAAGATCGCGCACGAGTTGCGCATTTTTGGAGACGAGGTGGAGACGTTGAGGCGTTTGATCGAGGTGGTGGAGCGGGATGGCGGCTGGAGTGCGGGGTACCGGATTTATTTGGGACAGGCGTATGCAGCGTTGGGTGAGGGGGAGTCTGCGTTGTCAGAGTTCCGATCGGTGCGGGGGGATCCGGGGCTTTCTGTTGACCAGCAATCGTTTGTGAAGGAGGCGTTGGAGAAGCTGGAGGGACGCTGAGGGTTTGGTGGACGGATGCTTGGAGGGGAGATTTTGCTATTCCCAAATTCAATCCTTGCGCTCGGAGGTCGCCTTCCGTACGGTCTTCGCTCTTCACTAAGCCGAAGTGGCGGAATGGCAGACGCGCTAGACTCAAAATCTGGTATCCGCAAGGGTGTGTGGGTTCGAGTCCCACCTTCGGCACCATCTTCCTGACAACACGTTTCAGGGGATGAGCTTTCTGGGTCTCCGTTGATTCTGCGCGATTACGCTGGAGATTGCGGGATGCGCTGTGTGTGGCCGGTTGGTGCGTTGCTGGTTGCGGCGTGGGGGGCGGGGATTTCCACGAAATCTTTGGCGGGTGGGTTGCCGCAAGGTCGAGGGGGTGAGGCTTCAAGGGGGGGTGAGGCCAATGACGGTGTGGGTTAACGCTTTGATGCCTGCGGGCAAGGAGTTTGGGGCGTCGGGATGATAGAATGGGGAGTGAAGGCTTGGTGGCTCCGAGTTGGTCGATCTGGCTTTGGAGAACTCTTCTGCAGAGGTTCCACCAACCCAGATGAGGCAGAGGGGAATCTTGTGCGAGGTCATGCCGTATCGGCTGAAGTCTTCGCCGCCCATCATGGGCGGGAGCGAGTGGATGCGTTCGGGACCGAAGACGGGGGTGAGCGTTTCACGCACTTTATCAGTGAGTTGTGGATCGTTGGTGAGCATCGGGGTGCCGGTGGGGTAGACGCGTATTTCGGGAAGGAGGCGTTCGGGGAGGCCGGCGGCCTGAGCCAAACCCTTTGTGATGCGGGAGATGGATTCCAAGATTTTCTCGCGTGCCGATTTGCTGACGGTTCGGACGGTCAGTTGGAGCCGCACTTCATCGGGGATGATATTGTGTTTTGAGCCGCCGTGAATCGAACCGACGGTGAGGACTGCTGGTTCCTGGGGAGGCAGTTCGCGGCTTCGGATTGTTTGGAGCGCGAGCACGATCTGCGAGGCGAGGACAACGGGGTCTTTGGATTTGTCGGGCATTGCGCCATGTCCGCCCAGGCCTTTGACCGTGATGTCGACGCTATCGGTGTTTGCGGAGGCTGGGCCGCGGGTCAATCCGATGGATCCAGAGGGGACTCCGTTCATGTTGTGGAGGGCGAGGCCGATGTCCGGGCGCGGGAAATTTTCGAACAACCCGGATTTGATCATCGCGAGCGCTCCTGCACCGAGTTCTTCGGCGGGCTGCGCGATAAAGATCAGGGTGCCGCTCCATTTTGATCTCAAACGGGTGAGCGCCTTCGCTGCGCCATACCAACAGGCCATGTGAAAATCGTGGGCGCATGCGTGCATGACGGGCAGGTCACGGTTGAGATCATCTTTTGTTCGGACGTTGCTGGCAAAGGCGAGTCCGGTTTTCTCTTCAACGGGGAGACCGTCCATGTCGGTCCGGACGAGGAGGGTCTTACCGGGCCCGTTCTTGAAGACACAGACGACGCCGAATCCGCCGACGCGCTCGGTGACTTCGAATCCTAGGGCGCGCATTTTGGTCGCCAAAAGCGCGGAGGTTTTCTCCTCGCGCAGCGACAGTTCTGGGTTGGCGTGAAGGTGTTGGTAGAGTTCGAGGACTTCGGGTTGAGATTCGAGGATGCGCTGGTCGATCTCTGGGATGGACTGAGCGGATGCAATCAGGGCGACGCCGAACGTGAACAGGGAGTAAAGGATTCGTGGGATCATCGGGAAGGGTAATGCCACTCAGATAACGCGAACTGTACCAACGCACGGTACGATTTGAGTGGGAGACCTGCCGATCGGATGTGTTGCGTGGTCCGAGGCATGGGCGCTTGCTCGCGGGAATCGGAGGGATTCACCTCCCTCGGTTGGCGCTGTCGAGGGCGGTCGTCGCAGAGCAAGGTGGGAGGTGCTGACCGGCGTGTTAGGTCAGACGGGCGGGGCTACCCACGTAATCGGCGGTGTCAGGGGTCAGGCCAGATGCAAGGCAGGTGGGACAGAGTCGGAATGCGGGATTGCTTCGCTCTGCTGCTTCGTCCAGGAGGAAAAGGACGTGGCAGGGGTCATGTAGGCAATTCACGAAGCGGGTGGTGGGAGCGTGGGTGTGGGCACATTTCCCGATGTCTTCGGCGGGTTCTGGACAGGGGACGGTCATGCGCTGATCGAAGACGAAACATTCGCCTTGCCAGTGCTTGGTTCCGACCTCGCGGTGATAGTTCACGATGCCGCCGTGCAGTTGGTAGACGTGGTTGAAGCCATGGTCACGGAACAGCGCGGAGGCTTTTTCGCAGCGGATGCCTCCGGTGCAGTACATCAGCACTTTCTTGTCTTTGAGTTCTTCGAGACGAGGCATGTAACCCGGGAGTTCGCGGAAGTTCTCGATGTCACATTCCACGGCGTTGGCGAACTTTCCGACGGCTGATTCGTAACGGTTCCGGACATCGACCAAGACGATATCGGGTTCATTCTCAATGGTTTCTTTCCACTGTTCTGGGGTGAGGTGGTTGTGGTGTGTATCTGCTTCGAGGGGCGAGTTCGCTTTGAGGGTGACGATTTCTGGCCGGACTTTGATGGAGAGTTTGGGGAAGGTGCTCTCGGATCCGGCGCTTTCTTTGATTTCCATGTCGGCGAACCGTGGGTCGTTGTGCAGGAATTCCACTACGGTTCGCACGTTGGATTCTAGGCCCCCGAGCGTTCCATTGAGTCCTTCGTGAGCGAGGATGACGCGGCCTTTGATGTCGAAACGTTCACAGAGTTCGCGGAGTTGGTCGCGGAGGAGGCCGGGGTCAGCGACGTGGGTGAACTTGTAGAAAAGGATGACGAGGTGGGACTGGGCCATGCGGCATGATAGCAGGGGCAGCAAACTGGCGAGGAGGCGGAATGACGCGGGCTTGGGTTGCCGGTGTTTTGGCAGTCCGAAGCTTGACCGCACGGGAGGGCTGAAGTTTACTCCTCGGCTCTGGCATTCGGCGGGGTCGCCAAGTGGTAAGGCCGAGCTCTGCAAAAGCTCTATCGCGGGTTCGATTCCCGCCCCCGCCTCCAGTTTCTCTGGTTCAAGGCTGTGTCATCGCGGGGGGAACGCTGAACATGGAGAAAAGGTGGGGATCAAGGGATGTTTGGCCGGTTTCCTCGTTGGTTCCGCTGACCGGCGCTCGTGCTTGGTGATTGCGTCTGCTGGTCCGGCATCATTTGGCGGAAAGTTCGAGCGTGATGCGGCGGAGGTCGATGCCGGTGGGGGTGGAGAGTTTTGGTGCGTGCAGTTTGAGGAGGGCGCGGCCTTCAGGAAGGTAGATGTTTCCCATGGTCCAGCTCTTGAACGGTTTGAGTTGGGACTCCGCTTTTGGGCGAGGCAGGGTGTCTTGGTCGGTGTTGAGGGGCGGATCCCATGCGTCTTGGAGGACATTGATCAGCCGACGGTTTGAGAGATCTGGATGGGCTTGATCGGGGGCTGGTTCGAGTTCGAGGTGGAGTTCGATTGGGACTGAGGAGGTCGGCGCAGTGAGATCCAAGATGACCCGATACTCGCCGGGTTCGTGGATCTGGACCGGCCAGATGACGGCATGCTGGCGATCTGACCAACCGGTGAAGAAGGAGGAGTTCGGAGCATTGCTGCTGCGCTTCAATCCGTTCAGTGGTGTCCCGTCGCGTGCGGGGAGGATTGTGGTAGGGAACTCGCGGTATCCTACGGTGAACGGTCTCTCGTAGTTTGGTGTATCTATATTGCGTTGAGGCGATTGGGTAATACTGCACTCGCGTTTCCACGTTTCAATGGCGGTGGACAGGCGCTTGAGAGTGTCGGGTTGAGAAGCTGCGAGATTGGTGCGCTGAGCAGGATCTTGGGTGATATCGAAAAGGGCTCCGGAGGCATCGAGCAGAAGGGCATCTTCACGGATTGCGGTCTTTCCGGCCCAGTGGGAGATGAGTTGGCGCTTGATCGGGGGGCTTGTGGGGTTGGTCCAGCGATTGGATAAGTCGATTCCGTCTAGGTGTTTGTCTTTATCTGGTTGAAGTTTTGTGCCGCTGAGGGAGAGGAGGGTTGGCGTGAGGTCAATGGCTCCGGAGAGGTCTTGGATCTTGGTGGATGCAGGGATCCGACCGGGCCAGCGTACAGCGAACGGCGAGCGGACGCCGCCTTCGTCGGTATCGCCCTTTTTGCCTTTGAGTCCGGCATTCCAGCGGTGGGTGTTGGGGCCATTGTCCGAGAAGAAGATGACGATGGTGTTTTGGGTGAGGTTGAGGTCATCGAGTTTGCGGAGGATGCGGCCGATGTTCGCGTCTTGGTTCTCGATCATGGCGAGGGCGCACCGTGTTTCGTCGGGAATCTCGGCTTCTGGTCGGGTGGCTTTTTGGTTGATCTCGCGATGTTTCCAGCGATCCCAGTCGTGGGCAGGGGCGCTCCATGGGGAGTGTGGAGTGGTGAAGGGGATGTAGCAGAGGAACGGGTTTGCCTGATTTTTTTCGATGAACTGGAGGGCTTGATCGGTGCAGAGATCCACGATGTAACCCTGTTTTCGGCCTAGTTTCCCGTTGGTCTCGAGTTCTGGGTTGAAGTATTCGCCCCAATGGCCGGCGGTGTAGCCGAAGAAGTGGTGGAATCCGCGTGCGTTGGGGTGGTAGGGCCATTGGCTTCCGTTGTGCCATTTTCCGAAGATGCCCGTGGTGTAGCCCACGGCTTGGAGATGGTTTGCGAGGGTGGATTCATCGAGGTTCAACCGTTCTTGTCCGAGCGAGACCCCTTTGACGCCGGTGCGCGGATAGTATCGTCCGGTGAGGAGTTCTGCGCGGGTGGGCGAGCAGACCGGGCACACGTAAAATCTTGGCATCTGGAGGCCCTCGGCTGCGATGCGATCGATGTTGGGGGTTTGAACGGAACGGTTTCCGGTGAATCCAAAATCGCCCCAACCGGCGTCATCTGCGAGAAGGATGACCATGTTGGGGCGCGCTGCGTTTGCCGAAAGCATGGCCGTTGCGAGGAAGGTGATGGCTTGCAGCAACAGGGTTCGGAGGGGTGAGGGAGCAGGTTTCATCGAAGAGCGGAGACATGTGCGACAACGCCTTTGGCGAGGCCATCGAGGGAGTAGCCGCCTTCAAGGAGGCTGATGACGCGTCCGTCGGCGGTGGCGGCAGCGATCTCTCGGACCCGGACGGTGAGGTCTTGGAAGTCTTCGTCCGTGAGGTGGAATCTGCCGAGCGGATCCCCTTCTCGGGAATCGAATCCTGCACTGATGAAAACCAGTTCCGGATGGAATGTTTTCATCGCGGGGATCAGGGATTTTTCAAAGGCGCCGAGAACCTCTTTGCGAGCGCTTCCGGCGGGAAGTGGGCAGTTGAGTGTGGTGCCGATCCCTGCACCTCGGCCGACCTCGTTGGCGCGTCCGGTCCCGGGATACCACGGATGTTGGTGGGTGCTGAAGAAGAAGACGTCCGGATCCTCGTAAAAGGCATCCTGCGTTCCATTTCCATGGTGGACGTCCCAATCGACGATGAGGACCTTTTTGATGCCGAGATGTTTACGTGCGTAGGCGGCGGCGATGGCGACATTGTTGAGCACGCAGAAGCCCATGCCGATTTCGGGGCGTGCATGGTGCCCTGGGGGGCGGACGATGCAGAAGGCGGTTTTGGATCGGCCTTGGATGACGGCTTTGGTTGCTGCGACGGCGCAACCGGCGGCGGCGAGGGCGGCTTGCCATGAGGCTTTGCAGACGTGTGTATCGCCGGTGCTGAGGTGATGTCGACCTTCCTCGATCTCGCGTTGGGCGAGTGCGAGGTAGGGGCGTGAGTGCACGAGCGCAAGATCGTCGCGCGAGAGCTTGTCTGGGGGGAGGAGGTCGTTTCCTGAGGAGAGCCCTGCTTTTTTTAGGGCGGCGACGACGGCTTGAAATCTTGCGGGTTGCTCGGGGTGACCCTGACCGGGGTCATGCGCTTCGCACTGAGAATCAGCGAATAGGAGCATGGTCAGTCGATGTAGGAGGGGAGCCAGAGTCCCGGTTTGAGTTCGGGCGGTTTTCCTGAGGGAGGGAAGGTGGAGGGAATGGTTCCGCGAAGTTGGGTGGAGAGTTGTGTGACGGTCTGTTGGTGCGCGGGAAGCTCAGCGAGGTTGGTGAGCTCTTTTGGATCGGCGTCGTGGTCGTAGAGTTCGCGCCCTTTTTTTCCTTCGTCCCATTCGGTGTATCTCCAGCGAGGCGTTCGCAGGCTGTATCCGAAGAACTTTTCGCCGTCGGCACCGATGTCCCCGCGATTGGCGCGTCCGGCGTTTCCGCTGCCGCGTTGGACTTGGGTGATGGCCCAGCCGCGTCCGAGGTGGGAGGGGTTCTTGAGCATGGGGACGAGGCTTTGGCCGTGAACATTGTTTGGTGCTTGGATGCCGCACAGTTCGGTGAGTGTTGGGAACAGGTCGACATGCGCGACGGGCGCGGGAGCGACGGAGGCTTTGGAGTGTTCTGGGGAGACGATAAGCATGGGAACCCGAGCGCTTTCCTCGAAGAGACTCATCTTTTGCCAGAGGCCGTGTTCGCCGGTGTGGTAGCCGTGATCGCTGGTGAAAACGATGACGGTGTCATTGGCGAGTCCGAGTCGGTCTAGGGAGTCGATGACGCGACCGACTTGTGCGTCCATGAAGCTGATGCTGGCGTAATAGGCTTGCAGGCACTTGCGGCGGAGATCGTCGGTGAGTTTGTCCTGTTCCTTTTTGTAGGAGCCGAGAGCGGCTTTTGGGAGGTCGGCTTGATCTTCTGCGACGTTTTGGACGACGCGCATCGCGGATTCGTCGTATTTTTTGAAATAGGGTTCTGGGGCGACGTAGGGGGTGTGCGGGCGGAAGAAGCCGACCGCGAGGAAGAAAGGGCGCGAGCGATCTTTGGCGCATCGTTCGAGGACCCACTCGGCGTCTGCGGCGTTTTTGCCGTCGGTGTGTTCGGCATCAGCCTTTGGGGATGCGAACCAACTGAGTGTGCCGCCGAACTGGCCGGGGGTGAGGGAGAAGATCTTGGGTTCTTCCTCGGTGCGGTCGACACCGGCGGGGTTCATCTCGATCTCCCATGAGGCGGGGTCATCGTGACCGTTGGTACCGATGGATTTTGGGACGTGGTAGTGGAAGAGTTTGCCGATGCGCACAGCGAGGTATCCGTTCTGTCGAAAAACCTGAGGGAGAGAGGGTTGGTCGGGGATGGATTGGCGGAAGATGAGAGCGTTCGCGAAGATGCCGGTGCTGTTGGGGTAGAGGCCGGTGAGGAGCGAGTTCCTGCTGGGGCCGCAGAGTGGGAAGGCGCAATAGGCGCGATCGAACCGCACGCCGCGCTGGGCGAGTTTGTCGATGTTCGGTGTTTTGGCTTGGGGATCGCCGTAGCAGCCGAGGAGGTTGTTCAGGTCGTCGCTGACGATGAAAAGGACGTTTTTCTTGCGGGGCGCTTCGGCGTGGGATGGGGCATGGCTTGCGATCAGCGAGGCGGCGAGGGTTGCGATGCAGACGAGAGCGCGGGCGGGATTGGATGAGTTCATGGGAGTGGGAGGGTAAACACGCGGGGACGAGATTGGTTGTTGGAATCAGTCGACCCTGCCGACGGGGCGTGTTCCAGACGGGGTGCGACGGGTGAGATCATCTCCGAGGTCGGCCCGCGCGATTTCGGCGAGTCGTTCGAGGTCTGCGACAATGTGGGGGTTTTGGGGGGCCACATCGATGGATTCGGAGAGGTCTGATTGAAGGTCGTACAGCGCTTGCGGCACTGATTGCATCCGGTATTTGCCGGGTTTTCCGTCAGCACCCTGCGGTTGGTCTTGCATGGTTCTGGAGCGGTGGTTGAGGACGAGTTTCCAGCGACCGGCGCGGACGGCTTGGAGGTCATTCTGGTTGTAGTAGGTGAAGTAGGCGGGGTGCGGATTTTTTGCTGCCGGATCTGCGGTGAGGAAAGGGAGGATGCTTTGGCCATCGATGCGATGGTTTGGCAGTGGGGCATCGGTGATGGCGGCGATGGTGGGGAGGATGTCGATGGTCATGAGCGGTTCGGTGCAGGTGGAGTTTGCTGGGATCCGAGCGGGCCAACGCATGATGCAGGGGACGCGGGTGCCGCCTTCGAAGCTCGTGCCTTTGCCTTCGCGGAGGGGTGTGGCGGATCCGGCGTGATTTCCGTAGGAGAGCCACGGCCCGTTATCGGAGGTGAAGATGACGAGGGTGTTGTGCTCGAGTCCGTTCCGTTTGAGTGCGGCGAGAACCTGACCGACTGCGTCGTCGATCTCCATGATGACATCCGCGTAAAGGCCTGCGCCGGATTTGCCTTTGAACCGGTCGCTCACGAAGAGGGGGACGTGGGGCATGTTGGGGGCGAGATAGAAAAAGAACGGACGATCCTTGTTCGTTTCGATGAATTTGACGGCGCGTTCTGCGTACTGTCCGGTGAGGCGGGCTTGATCTTCGCCGGTCAGGCCGGATTTGAGGGGGGAGTTGTTTTCGTAGAGCGGGAGTGGGGGATAGGCACCGGGTTTGGCTTCTGGGTGATGCGGCCACATGTCGTTGGAGTAAGGGACACCGAGGTATTCATCGAAGCCGTGTTGGGTGGGCAGGAAGTTCGGGTGGTCTCCGAGATGCCATTTCCCGGCCATTCCCGTGGCGTACCCTTGTTGTTTGAGGAGCCTTGCGATGGTGATTTCGTTGGGGTTGAGGCCGATCTTCGAGCGTGGACCAAGCGCTCCGCTGAAGCCGATGCGATTGGGGTAACAGCCGGTGAGAAGCGCGGCGCGGGATGCGGAGCAGACCGCTTGTGCGACGTGGAAGTCCGTGAACTTTCGGCCATCTTTCGCGAGTTGGTCGAGATGGGGAGTGGGGATGGATTGGGATCCGAAGCAACCGACATCCGCGTATCCTTGGTCATCCGTGAAGATGAGAACGATGTTCGGGCGATTTGGATCTGCTTGGAGCGGCAGTGCGATGCTGGAAAGGGTGAGGAGGAGGAGGAGGTAACGCATGGCGTCGACGGGGGCGGAGGAGGGGCGAGGCATCTCAGGAGAACGCTTTTTCCAAGGGCGCTGCGAGTGCGGCGTAGCTCTTGGCTGCGGCATCTTTCGGATCGTATCTGGGCTTTGAGAACACTTGTCCGCTGACTTCCACGCAGACGGGTCCGGCGTATTGATGTTCTTTCAAGAGTTTGAAGAACAGGGGGTAATCGATGGAACCTTGGCCTGGGAGGACGAACTGGAAGCCTTTGTCCGTGGGAACGGAGTCTTTGACGTGGATGAAGCGTGTTTTGGGTAATAGGGCTTTCATGCTTTCTTGCATGCCGATGCCTTGGAGTTGGAAATGACTGTAATCGTATGCGACCGCGAGTGCGGGGGAGGGCGCGTGGCGGAGGAGTTCGAGGAGGCGTTCGGGCGAGTTGACGGCGCTGTTGATATGGGCTTTGAGGGCGATGGTGATGCGTTCTGATTCGGCGATCTCTGCCCAGCGTTTGAGGTTGAGGGTCATCCCGTCTTTGAGTTGATCCCACTCGGTGGGTTTTCCGCCGAGGACGGTCTCGATGATGGGGGGATGTTCGGGATCCAGTTGGTGCGCGAAGGTGGCAGCGTGTTTGAGTTGCGTGATGGCGTCTGCGAGGGATTTTTCGCCGACCAAGCTGAGGTTCACCATGAGGCAGGGTGCGGCGAGTCCGATTGCGCGGAGTTGTTTGGCCAAGTCGCGTCGATCTGATTCGGAGAAAGCGGTGGGTTCGGTGGGGTATCCCTTGTTCAAGGCGATCTCCACGTGCTGATAGCCGAGGCGTTTGCAGATCTGGAGCGATTCAGTGAGCGGCACGGTCTTCATTCCGTAGAGGCTGAATCCGAGGCTGGGTCGGGATGGCTGCGCGGCGGTGAGGTTCGGGTGGTGTGCGGCGAGAGCGGCGGAGGATGCGGCGAGGGAATGGAGGAAGGAGCGTCGGTTCATCGGGATGGGGAGGGTGGGTGGAGGTTGTGGGGCGGTGAGGAGAGGAGATCAGCGCATCTTCTTCGCTGCGGTATCGAACAGTTCGGCGAGTTGCGTTCGCACGGCGCGTTCTTCGCCCAAGGTCTTGATGAAATAGTCGTACCGCATGCGTTGACCGGCGTTGGTGACGTCTTGCAGACAGACGGACCGCATGGCGCGAAGGAACGTGTTGTAGGCGTCCAACCGGTCTGCGGGGTTCATCCGGTCTGCGTTCGCCATTTTTTCGGCGAAGGTGTTGACCTGGCTCGCGAAGGCGGGGTTGCGAGGCGATTTTTTGAGGGGGCCCTTCGACATCTCGCGGACGAGGCTGATGAGGTCCGCGGAGAGGAGTTGGATGCGTTTGAGTTCGTCTCGATCCCTTTGGAAGGCGGTCCAGTCCATGGGTTGCCATGTTTTGACGCTGTCGAGGCGGTAGCCGAAGCGCCGGATTCGAGGGGCGTCAGAATCGCCGGAAAGGAATTTGCGGTCACGAGTTGTGAGGTAGGTGGCGATGGCGATGACCTTTCCGGATCGGGCGTGGATGATGGGGCTTCCGCTGTTGCCGGGGACGAATTCTGCGGTGACTTCGACCAGTTCAGGGCCGATGCCGACGATTTGGCCGGTGAGGGGGGTGATGACTCGGGCGCCTTCGCTGTTTCCGAGGACGAAGACTTGGTCACCGACGCGGGCGATCTGTTCGACATTTTCTGCGGCGTCGAGTTTTGGGGGTGTGGTGGAATCGGGGAGGGAGAGGTAAAGGATGTCGTGTCCGACGGCGCATGCGCCGACTCCGCCGGGTTTGATCAGGGCTTGGTTCAGGAGGGTGAACCGCGGTGTTTTCATGTCTGCGACGACATGGATGTTTGAGAAGAGAGAGGGTTTCCCTTTGTAGTTGCAGATAAAGCCACTTCCGGCCCCTCCTGTGGCTGGGTCGGAAACGAATACGAGGTTTGCGGAGAGGGAGGCGATGGCCTCGGCGATGGAGGGCGGCGTGGACGCGGTTTGGGCGGAGAGGAGGGGTGCGGTTGCCCAAACGGAGCCAAGGACGATCTGGGCGATTGGGGCAAAAAGGCGGAGCAGGCGCGGTTGGGTGCGGGGTGATGTGGCGGGCTGCGGCATGGCCATGATGGGGGAGAAGTAAGCAGGGGGGATTCCTCACGAGGGTGCGAAGGCGGGGATCGGGTTGGCATGCTTATTTCGTCATGTCAGGGGGAAGTGCTCCGTGGTCGGGGCGACGATCGGTGAAATCAGATGAAAGGGAATCCATGAGACGACGTGTCGTGACGAAAATCGGGTTTGGGATGTTGTGGCTGATGGCGTTTGGGGTTTTGGGGGAACTGCCTCGGATCCGCGGTTTGAGTCGGGAGGATCTGTTGGAGTATCGGGAGTCGGTGGAGGGACCGTTGCGGAAGGCGAAGACGGTGGAGGAGTGGGGGCATCGTCGGAGGGAGGCGTTGGAGGGTTTCCAGTTGATTGCGGGTCCATTGCCCGGGGGCGACAAGCGGGCTGCGTTGGAGATGCGGGTGGAGGAGGAGGTGGATTGTGGGAGTTATGTGCGGCGTTTGGTGTCGTACCAGTCGCAGCCTGGGGGGCGTGTGCCGGCGTATCTTTGTGTGCCGAAGGCTGTTTTGGCGGGTGGGAAGGCGGCAGCGGTGCTGTGTTTGCATCCGACCGAGAACAAGATCGGACATCGGGTGGTGGTGGGGCTCGGGGGCAAGCCACATCGGCAGTATGCGGCGGAGTTGGCGGAGCGGGGTTTTGTGACGTTGGCTCCGTCGTATCCGTTATTGGCGGATTACCAGCCTGACCTGAAGGGTTTGGGGATGGTGAGTGGGACGATGAAGGCGGTGTGGGATAACCTGCGAGGTTTGGATCTTCTCGAGACGTTGCCGTATGTGGATGCCGGACGGGGGTTTGCTGCGATCGGTCACTCGTTGGGGGGGCATAACGCGATTTTCACCTCGGTTTTCGATCCGCGCATCCGGGTGGTGGTGAGCAGTTGCGGCTTCGATTCGCTCTTGGATTATTACGGGGGAAATTTGAAGGGGTACGTCCAGGAGCGCTACATGTTGAGAATGGCGGACTATGCGGCTCGGGCTTCGGAGGTTCCGTGGGATTACTATGAGCTTCTGGCGGCATTGGCACCTCGGCACGTGTATGTGAATGCGCCGATGAAGGATGCGAACTTCCGGTGGGACAGTGTGGATCGGATCGCCGCTGCGGTGGAACCGGTGTTCCGGTTGCATGGTGCGTCTGGGCGTGTGGTGGTGCGGCATCCGGATTCGGAGCACGATTTTCCGGATCGCGAGCGTTTTGAGGCGTACGAGCTGATTCGCGCGGTTCTCGGCGATGGAGTGAAGGCGGGTAAGTGACTGGGGATCGGCAAGCCTTGGCGATTGCTTCGAGGCATTCGATGTGGCTTTCTGGGGGGGCCGCGTCGCGGTTTTTTTTTATGATGAACCTCCAGAAGATATTGGTGGCGGCGATTGCCGTCGGAACGTCGTTTTTTGCTCCGTTGCAAGCGGATGAGCCGAAGCCGTTGAAGGCGTTATTGGTGACGGGCGGATGCTGTCACGATTACGCGAAGCAGAAGGACATTTTGAAGGAGGGATTGGAGAAGCGTTTGAACATCGTGGTGGAGCATGCGTACTCCGAGGATCGCGGGACATCGTTGGAGTTGCCGTTGTACAAGACGGCGGACTGGGCGAAGGGTTACGACATCGTGATCCACGACGAATGTTGGGCGTCGGTGAAGAATGTTCCGTTTGTGGAAGGGATTTTGGCTCCGCACAAGGCGGGAACTCCGGCGATCAATCTGCATTGCGCGGCGCATTGCTATCGCGTGGGGAATCCTGGGACGCCTCAGACGCCTGGTACGACGGAGGCGATGTGGTTTGATTATTTGGGTGTGCAGTCGAGTGGGCACGGTCCGCAGGCGCCGATCTCGATCACGTTCTTGGAGGCTTCGAATCCGATCACGAAGGGCATGTCGAACTGGGTGACGGAGAAGGAGGAGTTGTACAACAACGTGAAGATCCACGACACCGCAGTGCCATTGGCGCGAGGGAAACAGGACGCTGCTGCGTTCAAGTTGGAGAGCGACCAGATCGGTCGCAACGATTGCGTGTTGATCTGGACCAATCTGTACGGGGACAAGAAGACGCGGGTTTTCTCGACGACTTTGGGGCACAACAACGTGACGGTGGGTGATGACCGGTACCTTGATCTGGTTGCGCGCGGCATCCTTTGGGCGACGGACAAGATGGATGCGGCGGGCAAGGTGAAGGACGGGTACGCGAAGTAAGGTTGATCGGTTGTCCTTGGATCGTTTTCAGGGACATGCTGAAGGTCCCCCTCTCCGGAGCGGGGACCTTTTCTATTTATGTCGGACCCACGTGAGCGGACGGAGTTTGGAGGGCGGATCGTTTTTCCGTATGCGGGGCGTTTGTGTCTGTTGGGGGAGACGGAGGATGTGATCGTGGTGGACAAGCCTGCGGGGATGCCGGTGCATCCGAGCAAGCCGGATGAGACGGGCACATTATGGAACCATCTGTGCGGATTGTTGGCGTATGAGTGCGTGAATGGGGGGCGGATCTCGATCATCACGCGGTTGGATCGGGAGACGAGTGGGGTGACGCTGATCGCGAAGCATCGTTCTGCGGCGCGGTCGTTGTGTCGGCGGATGGAGGCGCATCGGATCCACAAGACCTATCTTGCGTTGGTCTTCGGCTGGCCGTCGGACGAGGAGTGGGTTGTGGATGCGCCCTTACTGCGGTTGGGGTCGGTGGGTGTTTCAAGGATCTGGTTGAAGCAAGGGGTTCATCCGGAGGGGTATGCTTCGCGGACGCGGTTCCGTGTGATGTGGCGCGGGATGTCCGCGGACGGGTCGGGGCGTCCTGTTGCGCTGTTGAGAGCGCAGCCGGAGTCGGGGCGGATGCATCAGATCCGGGTTCACTCGGCGTGGTCGGGGTTCCCGTTGGTGGGAGACAAGATCTATGGGGCGGATGAGGGCTGCTATTTGGAGTTCATCGAGACGGGATGGACGGCTGCGTTGGGTGAGCGCCTGATCCTTCCGCGGCATGCTTTGCATGCTTGGCGGCTATCGTATGAAGAGCCGGATTCGGAATGGGTGTCGGATCTCCCTGCAGATTTTTTCACGGTGGTCCGTGATGTGGCGGGTCTTCGCGAAGCGGTGTCGCGGTCATGAGATTTTGTCGGAAGCGGTGGGAGGCCGATTCACGAGAAACCTTGCGAAGGCGGAGTCACTTGGGGCGAGGGGGAACTGGTGGAGTTGATCGAGGGACGTCCACTGGATGGCGGTGTGTTCGACGGGCGTGGGGGTTCCGAGGAAGTGGACTGCGAGGAAGATGATGAGGAAGGGCGAGCCGGGTTCGTGGTGTTCGAAGAGGGGTTTGTCGGTCACCAAGGAGGCGTGGACTCCGAGTTCCTCCTGAAGTTCGCGGCGCACGGCATCAGCGTTGGATTCACCGGGTTCGCACTTTCCGCCGGGAAACTCCCAGAGTCCTCCATGGTGCTTGGTTGGAGGGCGTTGGCAGATCATGACGGTGTTCTCGCGTTGGACAACGCATGCGACCACACGGGTCAGGTTTGGATGAGTGGAGGGATGGTTGGGCGGTGAGCTGAGTGATGGTGTGAGCGGTTGGGATTGATGTGACGAGGGGTTGAGCACGCGGGAGCCGTCTTTGGCTTTTTCTGCGGCGTCGAGGAAGGAGAAGATGGCGAGAGTTTCGTTCGGTGTGACAGGCGGCGTGCCGGTGCGCAGGAAGCGCACGACCGCCTCGACGAGGGGTTCGTAATCTTCGGGTGCGCCGAAGGCGGTGCTTTGGGGTGACGTTTGGATGAGGGTTTGATGATCGGTGTGAATGGTGATTCCGGAGGGCATGGGACCTGAGCGCAGTCCGATCACGGTCCCGACGGCACCGTTTTCCCATTGGGCGGTAAGGATATCGGCGTCCTTGCTGAACACGCGGGTGAGCGAATGCCATGAGGGACCGAGGACGGTGAAGAGGGCTTCGGCGGGGTGGATGCCGTACCAGAACCAGTCCGGGTGTGATGGTTCGAGATGACAGGGGCCGACGGATTGCACATGGAGGATGCGGCCTGCACATTGGCTGAGCAGGTGGGTGAGCGAGGATCGGAAGCGGTAGAGCGAGGCGGTGAATACGGGGACCAGGGCGCTTTTGGCTTGTTCGAACATGGCCGCTGCATCGTCGAGGGAAGCGGCGAAGGGTTTATCCACGAACACGGGTTTTCTGAATGGCAGGAGCGACCGGAGTTGTGCGGGATGTTTTCGTCCATCGATGGAATGGATGATGAAGGCATCGACCTGCTCGGCCATGGAGTCGAGGGAGGGATGGAGGCGAACGCCGTGAAGGTTCACCAACTCCGCTTCGAAGGATAGGTGACGCGTCGCGCTGCTGGGGATGTCGGCGGAATGGCTGGGGACGGCGTCGGTGATCCGGGCGTTTTGGAGGGCGGGATTTTGGGTTTCAGACCCGTTGAGCAAGCGGGCGAAGTGGGTGACGTGGGAGGTGTCCGTTCCGATGATGCCGATGCGCAGCGGGCGCGGGGAGTCCATTGGGGGGAGGTCAGGGCTTTGGCGCGATGTCCTTGGCCATTTCGAGGAGCGCGTCCATGAGTTTGACGGAGGCTTGGGTTTCGACGGAGTTGGTGCCAGGCCACGTTTCGTATCCACCGAGGGGGAAGTGGCGTGGGGTTGGCATGTAGCCGTAGTAGCCGTGAGCGAGTTCGATCATGAACGAGTGACGGAATGGGCTTCGTTCGCGGAACTCGATCCCGGTTTCGGCGAAGGTTTCGCAAGGGGATGTGCCGATGCAGATGTCACCGATACGGAGCAACTGGACGGGGAATTTGGTTTGTGGACTGGCCTCTGCGAGGCGCTTGATCCTGCCAGCGTACACGGTGGGGATATCGGGTTTGGTGTCGGGTTTCGCCTTCGCTTCGGTTTCTGCGGCCCACTGCAGGAGGTCGGGTTCCACGGTTCGCCATGCGACGGGAAGTTCGCGGTATTTTGCGTTGAGCGTCGCGGTGGGGGACCATTGGAGGGAGGGGAGGCTTGCATGGACTTTGGTCGCGATGTCGTGTGCGACGTATCTCATCTGCTCGTAGGGTTTTTTGCCGGCGCGCGGGGTCCGGAAGTTGACGTTGTTGATATCGCCGCTGGTGCCGTTGGCCATGAGTGCCACGAAAGGTGCGTTGGGATCGGAGTCGGTTTGGAGGCGTTTAAGTTCCTCGCAGTACATGCCGAAGTAGTCGGCGGAGACATCGCCGTTCGGGACGCCTCCGACGTAGTGCAGTGAGTACGCGGAAAGCACGGAGATGAGGCGTCCTGAGGGCTCTCGGACGGCGAGGAACGATAGGGCGGGGTCGATGGGGCCTGCGGGTTCGGTGAGGTTTGGGCTGCCTGCAGGAGGGTTCATTTTCACCTTGTCGGAGAGCTTTCCGAAGGGAGTGACGGGAACCGTTCCGTCTGCCATGAACCAGCGCCGGTTGAAGACGTGTTCGGGCACATCGATGCGACCGAAGGCGACCTCTGCGGGGCGGAGCAGATGGGAGGCGCGGTGAACCCCATCTGCGATCCGTTTAACCAGAAACTGTTGGTAAGGAGTGAGATCGACGTCGGAGGTGTACCCTCTTGGGAGTTGCCCGAGAGCGTTGACGGCGGAGTGGGTGTGAGTGCCGGAGATGAGGACGTTCTCAGGTGGGATGCCGGATTCTTCTGAGATGCGTTTTCTTGCTTCGACGGAGATGCTTCGGTGGAGACCGAGCAAGTCGCACACAACAAAGGCGATCCGTGTGGAGCCGTCGTCGAGCACCAGACAGCGCGCATGCAGTTCGTCGTGGATGTGGGTGGCAGGGAATGGCACGAATCCGCCCACGACTTCGCCGCCTAGGTCGGGGGTGATATTGCTGGTGGCGGCGCCTGCACGCAGGGTGGCTGCGGTGGGCGCTGCGATGACAGGGGCGGCGGCGAGAAGCAGGGTGAGGAGGAACGTTTTCATGGGAGGCTCAGGCGAGGTTGATCAGCGCGGTTGGGCGGCTTTTTCCAGCGAGGCTTTGGCCTCGGCGACGGAGGGTTTCCGTCCGCCGACGGGGATGCTGATATCGTCGTGCGACGGGCGGAACGGGGCGTCTGATGTGGTGATGAACAGAGGGTTATGGTAGGCGAGCGGCTTCATTGAGGCTTGAGTGCTGGTTCCGTAACCTGTTTTGAGGGTGTGACTTTCGCCAGTCGCAACCACGATGAGATGTGCGTCGCCCTTCAGCTCCACCTTGATGGATTTGATGAACTTGGTGACGTCGTCCCGGAAGTCGGTGGGGTGCGTTTTGCGTGTGTAGTTGTGCTCGGGTGAGGGTTTTCCATTGATGAGGAGTTGCACGCGATCGATGTCGATCCAGTCCGTGCATTGGACGTGGACATTCAGGAGTACGGATCCGTCCTTTGTTCGTAGGGTTTCGCCTGGGCCATTACCCTGCGGGGTGGCTACTTGGAGGAATGGGCCGTTGGTCAGGTAGGATTTGCCTGCTTTGGCATGGCGGACGTTCTCTTTCCAATCGATGGCTGCGGGTTCGTCGGATGAGGAAGGCATGTACATGCGCCAACCGCCGACGCCGTTTCCGTAAACGGAATGGGCATCACACACGGCGATGGCGTTGGTGCGTCGGCCTTGGTTGAGCATCTGGAGCCAGAGGTGTGGGCGGCTCCAGGTGACCGATTCGGCTCCTGAGGTGGAACGGGTGATGGAGAAGGGTTTGCCGGTGAGGATATTGGAAGCGCTGAAGTTCTCGGTTTCGTATCCATCGATCATGTGGACGAGGCCAGCGAAACCGCCTTCATGGTCTCCGGTGCTGCGGTCTTCGAAGAAGTTCGAGAAAACGTCGGGATGATTGATCTGTACCCAGCGGGAGGGATCGATTTTTTGCCACTCGCGAAGGGTGTGAGCGGTGATGCGCGGGTCTGCGTTCCAGACGGGGGCGCCGTTGTCTTGGGTGAGGGGGACGGGTTCGAAGGGGAACGCGTTGAAGTGCGCTTTTGTCCCAGTAAGTTCCATTCCGGGGACGGTTTGCAGGAAGGGGGTGAGACCGAGCCGTTCGATCTCTGGGCGCCAGTTGAAGAGGCGGTTGTGCTCGGTGGTGGGAGCGAACTCGACGTGTTCGGCGGCGAGGTTGATGAGGCGATCTGCGGTGCCGCACACATTGTCGCCGCTTGGGGTGGAGTGGTTGTGATAGTCGGCGCTGACCCAGCCCTTGGTGTCGACGAGACGTTTGAGCACGCCTTTGAAGTCGATCGGGTTGCCAGCGACCACGTCGATTTCGCGGGCGAGGTGGCTGTACTCGATGCCGCGGGTGACAACGATGCGGTAACGACCGGCGGGGATGGGGACTTCGAATCGGCCGTTTTCGTTGTGGTATTGGTCGCGGCAACCATGGGCACGTTGATCGGGTCCGAGGTTCACGGGTTCGGTTCCTTCGAGTGCGAGGAACTGGGCTTTGCAGGGGATGGAGACTCCTTTTTCGTCGGTGATCTCGAAACGGATGCGGCCCTCAGGGCCGAGTTGGAGGTCGGCGTTTGTTTTGCCGTTGGGTTTGACCTCGATATCCCGTTCGACGTCTCCGCGGCCTTGGGTGTTCGCGGTGACCCGGTATTTTCCCTCTTTCACGGTGAGCTGGAAGGTTCCGTCTTTGCTCGCGTAAGCGATTCCAGCGAGGCGTCCATTGCTATCTGGGTTGTTGGAGGGACCTGAGGGTTTTCCTGATGCGGGTGGCGTTGTGAGGCCCGTCACTTGGAAGAGCGGGCGTAGGAAAAGGGCGGCGCCGGGAATGGGGGACCCATCGGCGTCTCGGATGGTGCCCGAGAGAGTGGAGGTGGTTCCGCGCTGTTTGAGGACTTCGCTGACTGCATGGGCTGGCGAGGAACTGACGGCGAGGAAGCGGGAGTAGGTGAGGGATTCGCCGGGTTTGAGTTCGCCGGGTGGGCGTTTGAGGGCATTTGAAGGGTCGGACACGGGGCCGACGGCGTATCCGCAATGGTCTGCGGGATCGACGGCATTGGCCCAGAGGATTCCGTCGGGAGCGATCCCGGTCTTGATGAAGTTGGTCCAGCGGTCTTGGAAGGTGGTTTTGAGGGGTTGGAGGGATTCGTTGGTGAGGGTGGTTGTGATTTCAACGCCCTGCCAACCGTCTTTGGTTCGGTAGGTATGAGTTTTTGAAAGACCGCCTCCGACGGCTGCTGTGACGCGGGTTTCGATGATGGCTTCGTCGGGTTGGCTTGGGAGAATACGGACCCACGAGACGGCTCCCTGTTGGGATGCGGGGCAGAAGACGGTGATCTGGTCGTTGTGCAGGCCGTTGAGGGTCAGGTCGTAGAGGCAACCGGGAGTGATCCCATCGGCGCCGTAGAAGGTCGACATATTGGCTCGACGATTTGGCAGGTTTGCGCTGATGACGGCTTCGATGCGATCGTTTCGGAGCAAGAAATCCCCGATGATTCCGTCGGCCTCTTTTCCTCGGGGGAGGAGATCTTTGGTGGTCGCTGTGATTTCTAGGGCCTCGGGTTTCGC
>CAZAZT010000021.1:0-5067 GCA_964489645.1 uncultured Chthoniobacteraceae bacterium
ATGCACTGAGAGGGGCGACCGTCAACCTCTTTTTTGCGATTGGCACCTCGGCGCCGACGAGCGAACCGACCAGCCCATCTCGAACGGAGGTTTTCCCAGTACGAAGGGGGGGCCGAACGACGAAGCAGCGCGAGGTTCCGTCGAGGGGGGCGCACGGCTTCAGCACTCACCGTGTTTTCGTTTGAAAATCAAGGGGAAGCGTGCAAACGTCTCGTGTCAACGCTCGGCTGGACGGACCGTGCTCAGAACACCTCCCTCCGGGCAGTCATCGGATTCAAACTCGGAGACCCAACCCAGCAACCACCCAGTCCCATGCCATCCGCAAAAAAGAAAGCCGCCAAGAGTTCGTCCATCGGCGCACGCAAGAAAGCACCGCCCAAACCGAGCGCGTCGAAAGGAAAGCCGAGCAAAAAGACATCCCCAGCGACCGCCAAAAAGGCAACCGCCAAAAAGGTGACAAAGGCCGTAATAAAAGCGAAGGCTTCTAAGGCATCTGCGAGATCTGTGGTAAAATCTGGTGCATCAAAAGGGCCGAAACGCCCCGCAAAACCAGTTAAACCCGTGTCCTCCAAGGTGAAAAAGTCCGCAAAACCCGCAGTAAAACCCGCCGCAAAATCAGGCGTAAAGCCCGTTGTCAAATCCGCCGCAAAGGCGCCCGCTTCGAAATCGTCCCCCAAAAAAGCCCCAGCGAAAGCATCGAAGCCCGCAGCCAAGACATCGAAGCCCGCAGCCAAGACATCGAAGCCCGCAGCCAAGGCATCGAAGCCCGCAGCTAAGGCATCGAAGCCCTCTCCGAAGAGCGCACCGAAACCCGCTCAGAAGGCCTCGCCGAAGCCTGTTAACAAAGCTGCCGCTAAGCCTGCCCCAAAGGCGGCGTCCAAAGCCGCTGCGAAGTCTCCTGCGAAACAGTCATCATCAAAAGCCGTTGCGAAACCGGCCAAGGTGGCCGCCAAAGCAGCGCCAGTAAAATCGTCCCCTTCCCCGAAAGGCGCAAAGGCTCCAACCACACCACCAACTTCGACCCAAAAGAGCTCCCTCAAGGAGGGCAAGAAGTCGTCGGAGAACCACGTGTTGAGTGGCGTGCTGGACGATGCAACGCTGCCTCCGGTGGTCTTCTCCAGCACCACAAGTGCGACAGAGAAGAAAGCTGGCAAACCGAAGTTCTCGTCGGCCTTCTTGAACAAGCAGCGACAACTCATCCTCGAGATCCGTGACCAGATCCTCGATTCGCTGAACGGCGTCGCGAAAGACACCCTGAGGTCTCGCGCCGAAGGAAGTGAAGCGAGCGCATTCGGGATGCATCAAGCCGATGCTGGAAGTGATGCGTACGAACGCGACTTCGCTCTCTCCTTATTCACCCAAGAACAAGACCACCTGTACGAGATCGATGAAGCGCTCAAACGGATAGAGAACGGCACCTACGGGATCTGCGAACTCTCAGGAGAATCCATCCCGACGGCTCGTCTGGAAGCTCAACCCTTCGCTCGTTACACCGTCGCTTGCCAAACGGAGTTCGAGAAACAGAAGCGTGTGACACGTCCTCGCACTCCAGTGACCTCGTTGTTCGGCCTCACCGACGAAGAGGCGCAAGAAACGCCAGACGAGGAAGAGCAGGCTCCCGAACCGAAGGAGTAGCCTCCGGCCTTTCACTCAGAGAGCACCTCTGCAGCAGAACCACAAGAGCGGGCACCGAGCCCGCTCTTTTCATGTCGCCCCGCTTCATGTCGTCCGGCGCGCACCTTTCTCGCGCCAGCGAATGCAGCCCCTATCCGATCAACTCTTTCACCACCCGCGTCTCCTCCACCCCCGTGAGACGGGAATCCAACCCTTGATGCTTCACAGAAAAGCGGCGGTGATCATAACCCAACAGGTGCAGCACCGTCGCATGGAAATCCCTGATGTGCAGAGGGTCCTTCACGATGTTGTAGCTGAAATCGTCCGTCTCTCCATAGATCGCCCCGCCCTTCGATCCGCCACCCGCCATCCACATCGTGAAACACCGAGGATGATGATCCCGCCCATAGTTCTCCTTCGAAACCCCTCCTTGGGAGTAGACCGTCCGTCCGAACTCGCCACCCCAGATGATCAGCGTGCTATCGAACATGCCCCGCGCTTTCAGGTCTCGGATCAAGCCCGCACACGCCTGATCAACATCGAGACATTGCGAAGGCATCCGCCCATTCACATTTGCGTGATGGTCCCAGTTGTTGTGGTAGATCTGCACAAATCGCACACCTCGCTCGACCAAGCGCCGCGCCTGAAGCACCGAGTTGGCAAACGTCCCAGGCCTCTTCGCCGCATCCCCGTACAACGCAAAGGTCGATTCCGGCTCCGCCCCCAGATCGGTCAACTCCGGAACACTCGCCTGCATCCGGAACGCCATCTCATACTGCTGGATACGCGTCAACGTTTCCGGATCGCGTAACGCATTGTGCTGAAGCCGGTTCATCGCGTTCACCCCATCCATCGAAACCCTCCGCAAATCCGGACTCACCCCAGGAGGATTGTTGATGTAAAGGATCGGATCGCCCTTGGTCCGGAACGCGACCCCCGCATGCTCGCCGGGCAGATAACCAGAAGTCCACAAGCGCGCCGAAATCGCCTGCTCCTGCTCCCGATTCGTCGGCTCCGCGACCAATACCACAAAAGTCGGCAGGTTCTTGTTCATCGAGCCCAGCCCGTACGACGCCCATGCTCCCAAGCAAGGCCTTCCCTGGACCTGGTTCCCCGTCTGCATCGCAGTGATCGCAGGCTCATGATTGATCGCCTCCGTGTGCAACGACCGCATCCAGCAAATATCATCCGCACACTTGGATAAGTGAGGCAGCAACTCGGTCATCCACATCCCAGCCTGACCTTGCCGCGCGAACTTGTACTTCGTCGGCGCGATCGGAAAGCGCGATTGCCCCGACGTCATCGTCGTCAACCGCTGGTTGCCTCGCACGGAGGGAGGCAGGTCTTTGTCGTACCAGTCAGCCAAGCCCGGCTTGTGATCAAAAAGATCCAGCTGCGACGGTCCTCCAACCATGTGCAAATAGATGATCTGCTTTGCCTTCGGCGCAAAATGCGGAGCGATTCCACCCAACGCATCGGCGCCGGATGAGCCTTCCTGAAGAAGACTCATCAATGACACTCCTCCCAAAAGATTCGTTCCTTGCGTGAAGAACTGACGTCTACCTTGGGCCGTTGATAACAGAGGGATATTCATGTGCTTGTTCGGGTTAGCAGCTCACTTGTTCAAGACCTCATCCAGGTTCAGCAGCTGATTGGCAACCATGGTCCATGCTGCATGCGCTTGGGGTGGCACTCCGGGGTCACGCGTGCGCTCACCAACCGACACCAGTGCTTCAGCATCTTTCGGGTTCGAGGAATAGTGCCCGAGGAACCGTTCGAACGAGCTCTTGAGAATCCGCAATTCCTCCTCCGCAAGATCCCGCTTCAACACGCGCTGTGCGATCAGCCCCAACGTTTTGCCGAGCTCTCCCCCCGACTCAAGCCACGCCTTTCCGGCAAGCACCCGCGCTGCCTCAACGAACTGCGGATCATTCAGCGTGACCAACGCCTGCAGTGGCGTGTTGGTGCGCTCACGCCGCACGCAGGACGTTTCGCGACTCGGCGCGTTGAAGATGTCCATCGAGGCAGGTGGCGCCGACCGTTTCCAGAAGGTGTACATGCTCCGGCGATAAAGCGCTTCGCCGGCGTCCCGCTTGTAATTCCGCGTGTTGCCGCCCATCGATACCGCCTCCCAGACTCCATCCGGTTGATAAGGCTTCACGCTCGCACCGCCGACCCGATCCGAGAGCAACCCGCTCACCGAGAGCGCATAATCACGCACCATCTCGGCATCCATGCGAAACCGAGGGCCCCGTGAGAGCATCCGGTTCGAAGGGTCAGCCGCCAGCTTCTTCTCCGTGGCCACGGCCGATTGGCGGTACGTCGCAGAACTCAACATCAGCCGGAACAGATGCCTCATGTCCCACCCGGATTCACGGAACTCCACCGCAAGCCAATCCAATAGCGCTTGATCCGATGGCGCGTCACCCATGATCCCAAAATCTTCTGCAGTCCGAACGATCCCCTCGCCGAACACCTCCTGCCAGAAGCGGTTAACCGTCACCCGCGCCGTCAAGGGATTCGCCTCGTCCATGATCCAGCGTGCCAGTCCCAGCCGGTTCCCTGGCATTTTCTCGGGATCAAACCGATGCAGTGCGGAGAACACCCCGGGCTCCACCTTGTCCCGCGGTTGATCGTACTGGCCGCGGAAATAGATCGCGGACATCGGTTTCGTATCCATTCGTTCCTGTTGCACATACGCAACCGGACTCCGTTCCTGGATCTCTTTGCGCTCCTCCTCGAGATCCGCCAATGCGGACTCATCAGCAATCTGTCCAAGGTCCGAACCGAAGAAGAACTCCTTGAGCTTCCCGACCTCTGCGGGAAGACGTTGCGGAATCGGTTTCGCCAACACTCCCTCCAGTTCCGCCGCCCGCTGAAGCGCCATCCCGAAACGCGGAGGTAACTCGCGCCCGAAAATCCGGAGATCTTGCACCGATCCACCGGCTAGCCCTCTGCCGGTTTCACCTGCGACGCGCAAGGTCGCCGTGTTGGCGAAATGCGGCGCACATTCACCCTTTGCCGCGACACGCGGCGTGGAGCCATTCATGCCCATGCGCACACCCGAAGATTTCCCCGTGCCGTCGTAAGAGACGAACACATGATTCCATTGCCCCAGCTTCAATCCAGACCGCTGCGTCACCACACGCAACCCTGCCTCAGACCGCTTTTCTCCGATATGGAAAGCGACCTCATTGTTCGGCTCCAGCTCGACAGACCAACCCGGCCCTTTGGGCCCCTCTTCCCGCTGGGACAGAATGGTCTGAACGCCTTTACGCTCCTTCGCTGGCCAAAGCCAGAATCCAATCGAGAATCCCTTGCCCGAATCCAATGCACCGGGATGGACCTCAACCCCGCTCACCCCGTCCCACACGACCCGAGAACCCGTCTTCCCATCCTTTTCCCGAACCGGCTCAGCGCTCAACTTCACGGATTCACGAGCACCACCGCGCA
>CAZAZT010000021.1:5167-12917 GCA_964489645.1 uncultured Chthoniobacteraceae bacterium
TCCCGCACATTCCCATCCAATGCGGATTGCGTCGTGTTCCGGAAAAAGGCGGTCATCGCATAAAAATCCTTCGTGGAGATCGGATCCATCTTGTGGTCGTGGCAAACCGCGCAGTTCGCAGTGAGCCCAAGCCAGACCCAAGAGGTCGTCTCCACGCGATCGCGCGCGTAGTTGAACAGGTTCTCCTCCGCAATGGTTCCGCCCTCGTTCGTGGTGATGTTGCACCGATGGAATCCTGTCGCGATGCGCTGCTCAGGAGTTGCTTCAGGCAGGAGATCCCCAGCGATCTGTTCCACCGTGAACCGGTCGAACGGGACGTTCTTGTTGAAGGCCGAGATCACCCAATCGCGGTAAGGCCAGATGTCGCGAAAGTTGTCGAAGTGCAGCCCATGCGTGTCCGCGTATCGCGCTGCATCCAGCCAGTAACGCGCTCTGTGCTCACCATAACGTGGTGACGCAAAAAGCTGATCCAGCCAGCGATCGTATGCGTCGGGCCGACCGTCTTTGATGAACGCCTCCAACGCAGCAGGCTCAGGAGGCAAGCCCGTCACATCCAAAGCGCTCCTTCTCCCGATCGCCGCACGATCCGCCTCCGGAGCAGGCTCAATCCCCGCCATCTCCAGTCGAGAGAGCACAAACGCATCGATCGGGTTCCTCACCCATCCCGAGCGACGCACCTGCGGCACAGATCCGCGCTCAGGCTTGAGAAAGGACCAGTGCGGCTGCCAAGGTGCCCCCTGCTCGATCCAACGCTTCACCATCGCAATCTGCGCGGGCTTCAGCTCCTTGTGCGAATCCGGCGGAGGCATGACCTCATCCGCATCCTTCGTGATCAGCCTCCTGTACAACAGGGACTTGTCTGGAGAGCCTTTCACCACGACCTCTCCTTCGTCACGTTTTGCGAAGATCCCCTCCTCGCGGTCCAGACGAAGCCCAGCCTTCCGAGAACCCGGGTCCGGGCCGTGGCAATGGAAGCAGGCGTCAGCCAAAATCGGACGGATGTCCCGGTTGAAAGCCACCGAACTTTCCGCGGCCGTTAAGCACGAGTTTGTGGCGGCGAGAAACAGCCCCAATGCGATGCTCGAAAGGGACGAGAAGACACCCCGTTTCCCATGTTGCTGAAGGCTCCCTTGATCCGAGGAAAGGGCTGGTGGATTGCCAATGCTCATACGATTCATGCGACGCTGAGAGAGATGCTCTGGAAAGGATATTCCTCTGCGGAAAAATTGACGCAGCTCTGGTCGGAGAAGCTCCGGTTGCCTGAGCTCCGTCGTCCACCTAGCATTTTCTTATGTCAAAAAATGCCGCCGTATCGCGCCTGGTGGAAGGGCCTTTCTCGGAAGCTGCCGTGATCGAGGCGGCGCGAAGCGCCCTGCATGAGATCGGGGGAAAAGTCTCTTTCGGGATCGTTTTCGCCAGCGCAGATTACCGCCCCCATCTTGCGGACTTCGCGGAGTTGTTGGAGCTCCACGGGCACATCCCCCTCCTAGCCGGGTGCAGCGCTTCCGCCATCGCGGGCCCTGGCCGCGAACTCGAGGGCGGACAAGGTTTCTCGCTCGCCCTCTTCTATTTACCCAATACGACCCTTCGCCATTTCACGTTCAACGAAGACCAGAGCGACAACACGGTCGAACCTTCGGCCTGGCACCGCTTCAGCAAGACCAAGCCGGACGAGGTGGATGCTTGGCTCTTCCTGGGCGATCCACGCCGCGTCGCACCAGACCCTTGGTTGGGCCGATGGAACGCAGCCTATCCCGGCGTGCCCACAATCGGAGGCCTTGCAAGTGGCGGAACCCGAGGAGACGACATCTTCCTGTTCTGCAACCGGAAGGAAGTGGAAGCCGGCGTAGCGATCGGGATCAAGGGCGGGGTCAAGGTGCGGACCGTGGTCAGTCAAGGATGCCGCCCGATCGGCGAGCCGCACGCCATCACCGGCGCCGAGAAGAATGTGATCACGGGCATCGGTTCGCGCCCCGCATACGAGGTTCTCAACGACTCTTTCCAGTCCATGTCACCTGCGGAGAAGGCACGCGCCGCGGGGAATATCTTCGCCGGTCTTGCGGTGAACGAGTACGTCGACAACTTCAAGACGGGGGACTTCCTGATCCGTCACCTGCTCTCTGCGGACCCCGAGACCGGTGATGTTGTGGTCGCCGCTTTCCCTCGAGTCGGGCAGACACTGCAGTTCCAACTGCGGGACAAACGTTCCGCCGACGAGGAGCTCGACCGTCTCTTGGCAAAGGTTGCCAAACGGAAGCGCAACCGCCCGTTCGCCTGCCTCCTGTTCGCCTGTGGCGGACGAGGTGAAAGCCTCTTCGACGCCCGTCACCATGACGCAGCAGCCATCGAGCATCATCTCGGGCCAATCCCTCTCGCCGGCCTGTTCTGTAACGGTGAAATCGGCCCTGTGGGCGATCGGAATCACGTGCACGGATACACCGCAGCCATCGCATTGTTCGAGTAACGACATCCTCCCACCCAACCCCTCCATGAACCACACCATCACTCTCCGTCGCCTGTGTCTCTTCCTCCTCGCGGTGCTCGGCTCGTTCACCGGTCGCGCCCAGTCGTTCGGCGACCTTGCAGAGGAACCCAAGGTCACCGCCGTGCTCGTATCCGACACCACAGCGGTGAAGCCAGGTGTGCCCTTCCGAGTCGGAGTGAGGATGACGATGAAGGATAAATGGCACACGTACTGGGCCTTTCCAGGCGAATCCGGTTCCGCACCCAAGATGGAATGGAGCCTTCCCGAGGGAGCCTCTGTCTCAGGGCCCGCATGGCCGCTGCCACACCGACTCGTCGGGCGAGGAGAGGTGGTCACTTACACCTACGACGGAGAGGTGCTGCTTCCTTACACGATCACACTACCCGCTGCAGAGGGTCAGGTGACCATCAAGGGCCTTCTCAAGTGGTTCGCTTGCGAACGGACCTGCGTTCCCGGCGAAACCCCTGTTTCCCTCACCCTTCCAGTTGGAGAAGCCTCCCCGGCCAACGCCGATCTCTTCGCAAAAGCGGATAAGGCGCTTCCCCAATCGGGCCCCGCTCCCTTCGCAACAACGTGGAAACACCCCGCGCCGAACGTCGTGGAGATCGTCCTGACAGGGATCCCCGCTCGATATGCCGTAGAGGTGTTCCCGCTTCCACCCAAAGGGATGCAACCCGATGCCGGAAAGTTCGAACGCTCGGGCGATGGTTTCTCCGCTCGGTTCCAGATGGACGAACCAGTGGAATCAGCATCCGGTTGGCGGGCGCTGGTTGTCCTCAAAGACGACGAGGCGAAAGGCTGGGAAGTTGCAACCACGGCCTTCGCCGCCACATCCACTGCCTCAACGGATCCGTCTCCGGCAGCACCGGATCAGCGATCACTCCTGCTTGTTCTGCTGTCGGCCCTTTTGGGCGGGTTGATCATGAACTTCATGCCGTGTGTCCTTCCCGTGATTGCGCTGAAAGTCGCTTCCTTCAGCGAACATGCGACAACGGATCCTCGACGCTCCTTCCGCATGGGTCTGGCATTCACCGCCGGTGCCCTCGTGTTTTTCGAGCTGCTTGCGATCGGAGTGATCGCGCTGAGAGCTGCGGGGAAAAGTTTTGTGTGGGGCTTCCAATTCCAGAACCCGTGGATGCTATCGGGCCTGATCCTCATCGTTTTCTTATTCGGGCTCAACCTGTTAGGGGTATTCGAGATCATCTTCCAAGGGGATGCCGCCGACCGGATGGGCGAGATGGCCGGAAAAGGCGGCTACACCGGTGCCTTTTTCCAGGGGATGTTCACGACACTCCTCGGCACCTCCTGCACAGCGCCATTCCTCGGTGCAACGCTCGGGTTCGCGGTGAGTCAACCCGCGCCGGTGGTGATCCTCCTCTTCGGGGCAGTGTGTTTCGGGATGAGCTCCCCGTATCTTCTCCTCTCCGCAAACCCGAGTTGGGTGCGTTTTCTGCCAAAGCCCGGGATGTGGATGGAGCGCCTCAAGCAGGTGACCGGCTTCATCATGCTCGCCGTTGCTGTCTGGCTCCTCGGTGTGTTGGGTGCTTCACGCGGAGCCGATGTCGCCTTCGGGCTCTCGGCGACCTTGCTCGCTGCAGCTTTCGGCGCATGGCTCCTCGGAATCCTCCGCAACCGCTTCGTCGGTTGGGCGTCGCTTCTCGCAGCGACCGCTGTCTCAGGGGCAACGTTCCTCGCGCCAGAGATCCATCGCTCCCAAACCACCGAGTCGACCGCAGCGAAGCCGAACGGGATCCTCGCTTGGGAGCCGTTCTCCGAAGAGGCTCTGGCATCCGCTCGGGCCAAGGGTGAAGCCGTGTTCGTCGACTTCACCGCAGCATGGTGCGCCAACTGCAAATACAACGAGAAGACCACGCTCGAGACACCCGAGATCGCCAAGGCGTTCTCCGACAAAAAGGTCCGCTTGCTCAAAGCGGACTGGACAACAGAACCCCCTCACATCACGGCGTTTCTTCGGAAGTTCCAACGGATCAGCGTCCCGTTCTATCTCCTCTATCATCCCGGAAAGGATGCTCCTGAGGTGCTGCCAGAGCTGCTCTCCAAATCGTTGATGATCGATACCCTCTCACACCTACCCTAACCCTCCGTCATGCCTTTGCCCCAACCGCTCTCCCTCCCAGACCCGTCCTCTTACGATGCCGTGATCTTCGATTGCGATGGAACGCTAGCCGACACCATGCCGGTGCACTACCAAGCGTGGCGCGCTGCGCTCGGCTCAAATGCAACGTTCTTCCCGGAACCGATTTTTTACAGTCTCGGCGGCGTTCCCACTGTCCGCATCGTCGAACTGCTCAACGAACAACACGGGTTGACCTTGGATCCCCATGCAACCGTCGAGATCAAGGAACGTCTCTTCCTCGAGATGTGTTCGCACGTTGAACCCATCGCTGAAGTGGTCGCCTTCGCCAACAGTCTCCGTGGCTCCAAACCGATCTCCGTCGCCTCCGGCGGTCATCGCCACGTGGTGCATAACACCCTCAAAGCGATCCAGATCTTCGATTGGTTCGAACACATCGTGACCGCAGAGGATTACGAGCGCGGAAAACCGCACCCCGATCCCTTCTTGGTGGCGGCCCAGCGCATGGGCGTCGCACCCGAACGCTGTCTTGTGTTCGAAGATTCGACCACCGGATTGGACGCAGCAACGGCGGCTAACATGCATGCCGTCTTCGTCCCTGCACCCGCGCGTCACTGATACCTCCCTCCCATCACATGAGCAACGGGCGCCTCGTCGAGACCCTTAAACGCCACTTCGGGTATCCGACATTCCGCCCGCTGCAGGAAGACATCATCAACGCGTCCCTCGCCGGTCGGGATGTCTTCGCATTGCTACCGACCGGAGGAGGAAAATCCCTCTGCTTCCAACTTCCTGCCCTGCTCCGCGAAGGTCTGACCATTGTCGTCTCGCCCCTGATCGCCCTGATGAAGGACCAGGTCGATAGCCTCACCGCCAGCGGCATATCCGCCACATTTCTCAACTCGACCCTCGGAGAAAAGGAATCGCGTCAACGGCTCGCCAAACTTTATTCCGGTGCCTTCAAGCTCCTGTATGTAGCCCCCGAACGGCTGATGCTCGACTCCTTCGTCGATCGGCTCGAGGACTTCAACATCGCCCACCTCGCAATCGATGAAGCGCATTGCATCAGCGAGTGGGGTCACGACTTCCGTCCCGAATACCGTCAGCTGGCCCAGCTCAGAACACGATTCCCAGACGTCCCGTTCACCGCGTTGACCGCAACCGCAACCTCTCGTGTCCGCGACGATATCATCCGCGAACTCCAGCTGCGCGACCCTGCGACTTTCGTCGCAAGTTTTAACCGTCCGAACCTGACCTATCACGTGGTCACCAAAGAGGGTGGAACCAAGCAGCTCCTCTCCCTCATCGAGCGCCGCGCGGGCGAGTCCGGCATCGTGTATTGTGCAAGTCGAAAAGCCGCTGAAACCGTTGCGCAGAAGCTGGTAGCACATGGCGCTCTCGCTGCACCCTACCATGCGGGCCTCACCCCGGACACTCGTGCGAGGAACCAAGAACGCTTCTTACGGGACGATGTGCACGTCATCTGCGCAACCGTCGCCTTCGGCATGGGCATCAACAAACCGAACGTGCGATTCGTCATCCATCACGACCTTCCCAAGAACATCGAAGGTTATTACCAGGAGACAGGCCGCGCCGGACGCGATGGGCTCCCCGGCGAATGCGTGCTCCTCTTCTCCGCAGCAGATGCCGTCAAACAGAAGGCCTTCATCGAGGAGAAATCGGATCCAGACGAACGCAAGGTCGCGCGGGATCAACTCCAACAGATGATCCATTACGCGGAGGCCCGCGATTGCCGACGCTCCCGTCTGCTCGCCTACTTCAGCGAGTCCTTCACCGACGTCCCTTGCGGAGGATGTGATAACTGCCTATCCCCCAGGGAGACGTTCGACGGCACCGTCGCCGCCCAAAAGTTTCTCTCCTGCATCTATCGGATCAGCCAGGTCTCGCGGTTCGAGGTCGGGCTCAATCACGTGATCGAGGTGCTCACAGGCGCCCGTACGGCAAAAATCGAGCGGTTCGGTCACGACCGTCTCTCGACCCACGGGATCGGACGCGAGTTCTCTCGCAAGGAATGGCAAGCGATCGGACGCGAACTCATCCGGCTCGGTCTCGTCGGACAGTCCGCGGAACTGCTGTCGACCGTCCATCTGACGTCTCAAGGGCGAGATTGGTTGAAACGAAGCACCCCTCTGCAGCTCTCCCAGCCCGCCAGTACGCAACTTGAGGCGGGCACCTCTCCCACGAAGACTCCACGAACGGCAGGAAGAAAAGCCACCAAGGCAACGCAACCCGCGAATACTCCTCTGCCGAGTCCACGGAAGACCTCGGCAGCGCTGCCTCAAACGCCCATCAGCGATCTGGAGGACGCACTGTTCCAACGCCTGCGCCAGCTGCGCAAGGAGATCGCGGACGAACGCGGGGTTCCGCCCTACGTGGTTTTCCCCGATGTTTCACTTCGGCAGATGGCCTCGATCAAACCCCTGACTTTGAGCACTTTCTCGACGGTCAGCGGAGTGGGAGAGCGTAAGCTTCGCGATTTCGGCGAGATTTTTGTCGACGCAATCAGGCGCTTTTCTGGCAATATCTAGCACTCTCTGCAGTCTCATCCGCTCTGCATCGTGACACCCCAACGGCAGGGCTTTTTTAATTCCAACCATGTGTGGCATCGTAGGTTATATCGGATCACAGCAAGCGCTTCCCATCCTGCTCGAAGGACTCAAACGTCTCGAATACCGCGGCTATGACAGCGCGGGTGTCGCCCTGCTGGATGGCAACCATCTCGATGTCAGGAAAAAGGCCGGCCGGATCGGTGATCTGTCGAGCCATCTCAAACCCTCGCCCCCACGCGGGTCCGTCGGCATCTCCCACACCCGCTGGGCCACCCATGGCGGCGTGACAGATGCCAACGCTCACCCGCACCTCGACGCATCGGGACGCCTGTGTCTCGTCCACAACGGCGTCATCGAGAACTACGCCCAACTGCGAAGCACGCTCACCGCAGCCGGTCATGTTTTCAAGTCCCAGACCGACACCGAAGTGCTCGCGCATCTTGTGGGCTCGGAGCTCGATCAGGTTCTAGCGGGGACCAACTCCCACTCACCGACCCGCGAGTCCCTCCTTGAGGCGCTGCGACGCGCGCTCCGTCACGTCGTGGGAACTTATGGGATCGCCCTCGTCCATGCAGATGTCGAGAACACGATCCTCGGCGC
>CAZAZT010000021.1:13017-32326 GCA_964489645.1 uncultured Chthoniobacteraceae bacterium
ACACGATCCGCGACGCCATGCGTGGCCGACTATCGTCCGATGAGGCCACATCAAAACTGGGCGGTCTGAACATGAGCGCTGCAGAACTGCGCGCTGTGGAACGCGTGGTGTTCACCGGCTGCGGCACCGCCGCACATGCGGGAATGGTCGGCGAATACCTGATCGAGCAACTCGCCCTGATCCCTTCCGAAGTCGAGTTCGCCAGCGAGTTCCGCTACCGTAATCTTCCGCTCCCCAAGGATACCCTCGTGTTCGCACTCAGCCAGAGTGGAGAAACCGCCGACACACTCGCCGCCCTACGCGAGAGCCAGCGCAAAGGGATCCGCACCCTCGGCATCTGCAACAACGTCGCCTCAACCATCGCCCGTGAAAGTGATGGAGGTGTGTACATGCATGCAGGTCCCGAAATCGGCGTCGCTGCAACCAAGAGTTTCACCAGTCAGTGCACCGTCCTCACCCTCATCGCCTTGTTGCTCGGTCGTATCAGGCACCTCTCTAGCGGCCAAGGGCTTGAGATCCTCCGCGAACTCGAGACCTTACCCGATAAGGTCCAACGCATCCTCGCCCTCGACCCACTCATCCGCGACATCGCGCGAAAATACGCCCATTCCCAATCGATGATGTTCCTCGGACGCAAATTCAACTATCCCGTTGCGCTAGAGGGGGCTCTGAAAATGAAGGAGATCTCGTACATCCATGCCAGCGGTCATCCCAGCGCCGAACTCAAACACGGCATCATCGCCCTCATCACGCCCGAGGTTCCCAGCGTATTCATCGCACCAGAAGACTCCGTGTTTGAGAAAAACCTCAGCAATATCGAGGAGGTGAAGGCGCGCAAAGGACCCGTCATCGGCGTCGGCACGGAAGGAAGTCGCCTCCGTTCCGTCTGTGACGACGCAATCCTCATCCCGCACTGTCCGGATTATCTCTCACCGATCCTGACATCCATCCCGCTGCAACTGCTCGCCTATCACACCGCCGTTGCACGCGGCTGCGATGTCGACAAACCACGCAACCTCGCAAAAAGCGTGACGGTCGAATGAGCCAACCGTCAGCGCGTTTGGATCACATCCCAGACCACTCGGAACCTTTCAAGGAAAGGCTCCAACCGTTCGCTGAAAAATAGCCAAGCCACCGCCGCAATCGACAGGAATGGCCCGAAGGGGATTCGCGCGGCCCACTCTCGGCGTCCGACAAGCGACGCCAAAACGGCCCAAACCGTCCCAACACACGCGCCGCCGAACACCGCGACGACCGCGCCTTTCCAACCGAGGAAAGCGCCAATGCCCGCCATCAACTTCACATCGCCAAATCCCATCGCCTCCCGCGGCAAGCTCAAGTGAGCGATCTCCCCTTCAAACGCATCAATCCGGTTGAGATCAAATCGCTCACCTCCCATCTCCAACGTTTCCAATGACGCAAAGGATTCCCCCTCGCCCATTTCAACGCTCCGACCACCGGTGAACTCTATCCGGACACGTCGGAAGACCAATCGGACCCGGTCACTTTTCCTCGCGAACAACTCGTTCCACGAAGAGGTCTCCCCCTCGAACCGGATCTCGGCAACCTCACCGGTCCGCCTCCATTCCAACGTCACTGGCTCCGAAAAATCATGCCGCACCGTACCGAGAAACCGCTTTCCCAACTCGGCCACGACCCAAAGCACGCTGAAGCCGAGGACCGCACCGGTCACCGCCGACGCCAACCCTCCGAGCCCTTTCGCACTGCCGTGCAACTCAGGCACCAGCGCAGAACACACGATGCCAACAGCGGCCATCCCGAGCGTCGTTTGATCCGGCAAAAGGTAGAACTGCACGTCCACCACCGTCCCGACGATGAGCAACGAAACAAAGATCCAGAACGGCACCACCACCTTCGGGTCAACCATCCAGAACTGCGCTGTCACCGCTGAGAATAGCATCGCCGTCGCCAACTCCACCACCGGGTATCGCAAGGGGATGGCCATTGCACAGCCACGACAGCGCCCACCCTGCACCAACCACGACACCACCGGAACGTTCTCGAACCAACGCAACGTCCGCTCGCAGCCTGGGCAAAAGGACCGGTTCGGGACATTGACCGACATCTCCCTTGGCCAGCGATAGATACAAACGTTCAGGAACGAACCCACGCAGAGACCCGGCAGGAACGAGAGCAGGACCACCCACGGAAGCATCTGCATCGTCATCCAGTGCTCCATTCCCTGCTTCCTCCGATTCTCGCCTACGAACTCCTCGTGTCTGGATCAGCCAATCCGTGACGAGCTCACAGGATTGCTCCCATCAAACGCCCCAGCAAATCCGCGATCGGAACACGCTCCTGCTGCATCGAATCGCGGTGCCGAAGGGTCACTGTATCCGCTTTCTCAGGGCCGTTCTCGCCCACCGTATCGAAATCGATGGTCACACAGAACGGGGTGCCAGCCTCATCTTGTCGACGATAACGCCGCCCGATTGCGCCTGCATCATCATAGTAGACGTTCATGTACGGACGCAGCAAATCCCTCACCTCCAGCGCTTTTTTCACAAGCTCAGGCTTGTTCTTGAGCAACGGGAAAATCCCGACCTTGATCGGCGCAACCCGTGGATGAAACCGAAGGACCGTGCGCGTTTCCGTCTGGCCCTTCTCGTCCGTGACCTGCTCCTCCTCAAACGCCTCACAGATCAGGGCCAAGATCAGCCGATCAACGCCTGCGGAAGGCTCAATCACGTGCGGCACATACTTCGCACTGGCCTCCTGATCGAAATACTCCTGCGACTTACCGGAATGTTGCTGATGCTGCGTGAGATCGAAGTCTCCCCTCGCCGCAATCCCTTCAAGCTCCTGCGTGCCGAACGGGAATCGATACAGGATGTCCACCGTCGCCCGTGCGTAGTGCGCCAACTCATCCTTCTTCTGCCAGTACTCCTCCAAGGAACTTCTCTTCAAGCCGATGCTCTCGTACCACCGGACCCGCTCCTCCACCCAGTACTTGTGCCAGACCTCCCAACCCCAGTTGGAGGCCGGTTCATCCAAGGATGTCTCACCGAGTTTCGCAACCGCTCCCGCACTCTTCTCGACCACCTCGTCAGGCTTGATGAAAAACTCCAACTCCATCTGCTCGAACTCCCGTGAGCGGAACGTGAAGTTCCTCGGCGTGACCTCATTCCGGAAAGCCTTGCCGATCTGACAGATACCGAATGGCACCTTCACACGCGACGTCTCCAACACGTTCTTGAACTGCACAAAAATCGCTTGCGCGGTCTCCGGACGCAAATACGCCACGTCATCCTCGGTGGCAGCCGGTCCCACGTACGTCTTGAACATCAGGTTGAACGGACGCGGCTCCGTCAACTCCCCACCGCAGTGAGGGCAAGGAGTCGATCTCGTGGAGGCTCCGACAGGCGTTGCCAAGAGCGCCAGTGCCGTCGCCACCGAATCGATCTCATGCGCCGCCGCACGCACCAAAGGCCCGACCTCCTCGGGCTTCTGCACAAAGGCCAGGTTCGGAAGCGCCTTACTGCCTTTCCCCGATGCCCATTTCAGCAAAGCCTCCGCATCGATCTTCCCGTCCACCAACAGCCCCTCGACTGCGGCATTCCACGGAGTTGCGCTGATCATCTCCCATACTTGGTCTGACCGGACCAACTTCTTGCAACTCCGACAGGTCGACATCGGATCGGAGAATGTGTCCACGTGCCCCGAGGCTTTCCAGATTTTCGGATGCATGATGATGGTCGCCTCGAGACCCACCACATCGTCCCGCAGACGCGTCATGCTCTTCCACCACAGCTCTTTCACGTTCCGCTTCAGCTCCGCTCCCAGCGGGCCGTAATCCCAAAATCCGTTCAACCCCCCATAAATCTCGCTCGATTGAAAGATAAGGCCACGTCGCTTGCACAAGCTGACGATTTTCTCCATTCGGGTCACATTAGGGGCTGCTTGGCTCATAAGTTTGGGGGGAAAAGGATGCCCCTCGCCAACAGCCGCTGGAAGCCCTTTCTGCGAGTCCAGTGGTGACGCCGCCAGAGTGTTCGCACCCGATCTGCGCACGACCATCCTCTTCGCGAAAAGCCCACCTCAGCCACCACGACCTCAAGCGAGTGACAACGTGAGCGCTGCCCACTCACTCCCCGACGCTTCGTCTTCGTCTCGGACAGGCTTAAGCGCGTCTCAGAAAGGACAGGCCCGCTCCTGACAGACCTGCAAGCTTTCCATCCGGCCCGTAAAGACCCGCACCGGACGGAGCCACACTGAACTGAGGGAAGGATGGGCCACTGGTCTGCTTCGGACCGTAAGGTGGAAGCTGACGCGAGGCCGCAGCAGCCATCTCGGATGCGGCTGCAGAGGTGATGATCTGAGAGATTCCACTTACGCTAAGAGCCATAAAAATCTGCTGGTTGTCAGGAAATTGTGCGTATTCTCGGCTTTCTGGCAAGGAGAAGTTTTCTGGGTGCCATCCCAGCAACTTACCCCCCTTCAAAGCCAAAACCTCACGGAACAACCGTCATCTTTCCGTTCATGATGACCCAATGGCCGGGGAATGTGCAGACGTACGGATACTCGCCAGGTTCCGAGGGGGCGCGAAACCTCAAGACCTGCCCGGTATTCGGGTCGAGCAATCGCGTTGCATGAAGAATCTTCTCGTTTTGCGGGATGAACCCTTTCTTCACCCCCTCAGGATCCTTCGCCATCTCGTTCGCCGCCACCCCCACCTCTTCCAAAGCGCCGGGCCGGACAATCAACAGATTGTGCTGCATCAGGTCCGGATTGCTCACCACCAACTTCACGGGTTGGCCAGGCTTCACCTTGAACTCCGTGGGAGAGAAAAGCATCCGTTCCGGCACCGTGGTGATCTCAATCGTCGCCACATCCGCCGAGGCATCGAACGCCTTGTCCTGCGCTGTCACCGCTTGCCGATTCACGGTGAGCTTGCCTCCCCGAATCGCTGCAGCCCGAAGAAAACCCGACACCATCGCATTGGCTGCAGGATCACTTTCCCAAACCTTCCGGATGCCCTCCGCCCCAAAGGCACAAGCCAATGCATAGCGCAAGTGATCGCCCATCGGCTGATGCATGATCGGCATAATGGCCTCATACGCCTCCTTTCCCCCGATGTGACTGCCGGAGATCGCCGCCTCAAGCCGGACCAAACCCGATTCGTCCTCCGCCGCCTTCCGCAGGATCTCCACCCACGGCACCCCCCTTAAATCATGCCAATGCCGTAGCATGCGAATCGCCGCCGCCCGTGCATGAGGATCCCGATCCGACGCCAAGCGTTGCATCCAGTCCACCCGCGGCCGTCCGATCGCTCGGGAAACCCACATCGCCTCGGTCAACCGATGCGCGTCAGACCCCGCTCTCGCCACCCATCGGTCCAACGCACCCGCCACCTGCTCCGCAGGGCGATCCCGCAACTCGCGCCGCGTCCAATAACGGTACCGCGACTCGCCACGCCCAAGGTTCTCCAAAAGCGCGTCAATCGGAACGCCCGCAATCGGGGGCGGATCCTGAAGCGTGGCGCCCTTCGGAACGACACGCCAGATCCTCCCCGAAGTCCGATCCCTTCTCGGGTCCCGAAGCGAGTACTGGGCATGCCCTTTGACGGGATTGTACCAATCGCAAACATACAGGTCCCCGCGCGGCCCGAACCCGACGTCCACGGGAATGAAACTCAAGTTGCTCGAGAACAGGAGATCTCCCAGATAGCTCTCCTCGTAGTGGTCATCTTTCTCGATCCACTGATGCAACTCGATGCGGTTCGTCGGCTTGTACCGCGCTTTCACAAAGCAACCTTGGAGATCAGCCGGCCACATCGGGAAGTCGATGAACTCCTGGCCGCACGTGCCCGAATAGGCCGGGAGCTTACCCGCCGCCGGATGCTGCGAAGGATAGGACGGGTTGGCCGCGCTGAACGCGTTCGCAAAGATCGGGTGACTCGCAACATGATTCCCCCATCGATCAAACGTCACCCCCCACGGGTTCGTGCTCGGATAACTCCCGAACGCCACCAACCGCTGCGTCGTAGGCGTGAACTGGAACCATCCGCTGTTCTTCAATCGCACCGGCCCATACGCCGTCTCCACCTGCGAATGATGGAAAATCGATTCGCGAATCTGGAGGTCGCCGTCCGGCGTCCAAACAAAGTCGTGCAACGAGTGATGGCTGTCCTCGCAGCCGAATCCCGTCAGAACCCGTTCGCGCCGGTCCGCTCTGCCATCACCATCCGTATCCTCGAGCAACGTGAGATGCGGTTGTTCCGACACATACGCACCGCGCGCCGTCAGCTCGAACGACAACGGGATATGAAGTCCTTCCGCCCACACCGTGCACTTGTCAGCCCGCCCATCATGATCGGTGTCCTCAAGGATCACGATCTTGTCGTTCGGTTCAGCCCCTGGGTAGACGTGCGGATAAGTGGTTGAACAGGAAACCCAAAGACGACCTCGCGCATCCCACCGCATCTGGATTGGCCGCGCAATTTCGGGGAACTGCTTCTCGGATGCGAACAGGTTCACCTCGAACCTCGGGTCCACTTTGAACGCAGCAAGCTCGGCATCCGGCTCAAGCCACTCATTCGCCCCCTTGCCCTGCGCCACGGCCTCCAGAGGCGGTAGATTGCTTTCGTCCAATTGCTTACCGTGGAAGGTCTTCCCACGAGCGATCTGGTGGATCCGCTGATCCCGGGTCGCCGTCATCAACTCGAAGTTCCGCATCGCCGGAAGAAAATCTAGGTACCCGTAATCCTTGTTGCGTCCACCAGTGTAATAGAACGTGTTCAAAGGACGATACCTGCGAAAATGCTGCGCGTTCTTATCCACCACCGCCTGCCGCAACTCCGGGTTGATCGGTGAAGCCGGTTTTCCGGTCAACGCCTCGTGGATCATCCCAGCAATCCGAGCATCTCCCTCCATCGTGAAATGCACCCCATTGATCGTGTAGGGTCCGCCTCCTCCTTGAACAAGCCGCTGCGTCGGATGGAACAGATCGATGAACGCAACCCCCTTCTCCTGAGCGATCTCGCGCATCGCCTCCGCATAAGCCCGCAAGCGCTCGTTGTTACGGCTCCCCGCGGCCACACCGGGAACATCCTCGTTCGCAGGCGGCGACAACAAGACCACCTTGGCCGCGGAACGCCCATTGAACGCTCGCCCCGACACCGTCTCGATCCATGTGCGAAGCCTGTTCTTGAAGGAAGGCAGCCCATCCAACCCGGCGAACGACTCGTTGAACCCCCACGCAGCCACGATGATGTCCGCCTTCGCATGCGTCAGGTGCTGGAGCTGCGTCGCGAAGTTGTCCGGCCGAGGTTGCAGATCCACCTCATCGGCAGACCACGCAAGGTGCCGGAAGGTGAGCTGCTGCTCCGGCATCGTCTGATGAAGCATGGTCTCCAAGTGCCCAAAATCCTGTGCGCGATCTAGAAGCGTGTTCCCGACAAAAGCCACCCGATCCCCAAACTGCATCCCCAGCGGCAACGAAGATCTCACTGGCGCAGCGACGGGACCCACCGGCGCACTGGACGCATAGATGCCGTGCACCTGCAACCCCGCATCCGCGCCGGCAGGCATCGGAGGTGGGCCATCCGCTGAGGATGCGATACGCGCCAAGACGGGAAGCATGACGATGCCGTGGATGAAGTTTCTCATAAAGGTTGAGTGGGCGACGCTCCGTTGAAGCGGAGGAGTTGCTGCAGTAACCGCGTGAGCACGCCCTGAGCCCGATGCAAGGATCCCGTGCTATGCAGCGCAACCACCATCACTGCCATCGTTCAGGCGGAGAGCTTCACGTCGACATCAGGACGAGTGACCACGAATAGGTACTCCTTGTTCCGCAAGTGGCTCACCCTTCCCACCTTTTTCCCCTCCCGATTGTGGATCCCGATCTGCGCGCCCACGTACCGACGATAATCCATCTCGATCGTTCTCACGACAGCTTGTCCGCCATGCATCCGGCGCAGGAGATCCTCCATCCCGACCCGTTCCAGATACCCCTCATTGCTGAAGGAAACCAAGCAAACAGGCGAATGGACCTCCGATAAAAGCGCCTCCATGGCTTGAGGGAAATGCACCCTCGAGTTGAATGCACTGCGCCTCTCTTTCACATCCACGCGCTTGCACGCAATCCCATAAACCGCAGGCTTATCCCAACGCACCAAGGTCTCCCAGATGTGGTAATTCCCAAGATACGAATGTTGGTTGTACGGCGGGTCGATGTAGGTGAGATCCACGCCCGCGCGCGCCGCAGCCTCGCGCGCATCCAAGCAGAGCGCCTCGCAACGCCCCGCCGAAGCTCGCGGCAACACCGCCGGCATGCGCAACTCCATCGCCTGGTAGGAACGCGAAGCCCAGCTTTTGAGGTAGGCCATCTGGACCCCCGCCGTCGAATCCACTCGATCCGCCGCCTCCATCAACGACACCAGCAGAACAGCCTCCAAATCCGGAGGTAACCCCTTCAAAGCGATCTCCTCCCGAATCGCATCAATCCGCTCACCATTGCGCGGTTGGAAAAATCGGGCCCGCTCACAGAACGTCTCCGTGAAGTATCCCGGCCTCCCAGGCAACCGATTGAACTCCGCAATCAAGCGCTCCGCATCGCCAGACACATCCTCAAGATCCGCAGCGACATAGCAACGCGCCAGAGCGTGCGCGTACGCGTTGTGATCGTTCGCGATGACACGGTATCCCGCCCCCTTCAACGCATGCCCCACGCGCGAGGTCCCCGAAAAAAGATCCATGACATTCGGGCCAGGAGCCGAGATCCGGACGGCATCCATGATGACATCCAACAACGCTCTCTTGGAACCCAGATACTTGATCACGGTAAAGCAAGATGGTCCGTGCGAAAGCGGATGACCGCAAGCCCGCTCAACACCCGCTAACGCCACCGTGAAACCCCGGTGGCGCGATGGATCAATGCACCGCTACCGAATCAACCACCTGCTGGAGGATCACCGAATGCCAACCCGTGCAGTAGGTCTCAAATCCCGGCGCCTTCGCGTGCGCAAGGATGATATGCCGCCCCGACTCGTCGTAGGTCTCCTCAAACGATTTATCCGTGACCCAAATGCGCTCGTGATCAGGGAAATGCAGCATCCCCGAGAGCGGCATCCCTTGCGTGTCCGCCAAGATCGTCCCGTCCTCACCCAAGATGCAAACCCGCGAGACCTGCTTCTCCTCCAAGGTCAGTGGCGTCCGGTCCACAACCGTCTGCGCCAATCCACGCCAGTTGAAGAGGATTCCCAGCACACCGATCGGCGCTCCCGATGATTCTCCGCCCTGTCTCACCGCAGCAGAGTACGCGAGCACGTATTCCCCGTTGACCAACGGAGAGGCATGCACGATCTCAAATCCGAACTCGTCCCCCGATTGCGTCTGTAAGGCCGCTTTGAACCAGCGCTGCTTCGCCACGTTCATCCCCATCGACTTGTACCGATCAGGGCGCCCATTCGCGATGACATCACCATTCATATCGGCCACCACCAGATCGAAATACACCGTGTACGCATTCAGGATCACCCCCATCCGCTTGCAGGCAAATTCCCGTCGCCCATCGGTGGGCGCCGTCAACACGTTGACCACGCTCGAATCCGTCGCCCACCACCGGACATCACACGAACGCTCATACAAGTTACGATCGATGAGATCGATGTTGGTCAACGCAAGATCCGCCAACCGCTTCCCCCGCACATCACTCGCAAGCCGCTCCGAGATGCTCTGCAACTCCTGGATGTCACCCCCCAGCTTGCTGGAAAGCTGGACCGCAACCCGTTTCGTCGTATCCGAAAGTTCGCCCATCTCCGTCGCCACCACCTCAAAGGACCGGCCCGCCTCTCCCGCACGCGCCGCTTCGATCTTCGCGTTCAACGACAGCAGGCGCGATTGGGTGTTGATGTCGTCGATCTGCTTCAATGACTTCCGAACCTTCTCACCCAATGAGTTCGCAAGCTGGTGGATCTGCTCGGGTAATCCCACCGTTTCCGTCTGGACCGTTTCTATCGCTTCACTCATGGAGACGCATTGTGTTTTCGACACATCCCGATCGGGGGGAAGGAAGGAGATGTGACCAGCCTGTCGTCAGGACTTACCGGGACTGGCGCAGCGAGCGCTATGCCACCCAAGCCTTTTATTGCTTGTCTTATCGATCCAACCCGATTTGCATGCTTGTCCCCTCAGCTCCAGACAATCTTAGGTCATGGGCTCCCACCCCGATAGCCAATCCCAGGGGATCAACGCTTACCTACAGCGGATCGCCACGGAATTCGCGTTTCTCGAAGCCGGTTCCAAAGCCGGTATTGAAGCGCTACGCAGCCTCATCGAAGAGACCGGCATCGCCGCCACCACCTGCGCCCCGCAACCATTCATCACCGCACTCGAAGAAGGCTTCGATTCCTTGGAACAAGTCAGCCAATCGGGCGGATGGACCGATGCCTCCATCCAATCCGTCATCGATTGGTACGGCCGCCTCGAGAACATTCTCCTCGAGTGGGAAAAGAAAAAGGCGGCAAAGGGCAAGCGCCCCGCGATCAGCGAATCCGCTTCCGACTCCGCGCCGCCCACGCCCACTCCCGAACCCCCAACCGAGTCAACCCCAACCCAAAAAGCCGCTCCCAGCGCGACGCATCCCTCTTCGCCACCGGCTCACACCGGCGATGAACCATCGATGTCTATCGGCACCGTCGATGACCGCGACCTTCTCAACGAATTCTGTAACGAAGCTCAAGACCTCCTCCAAGACATCGAAAAAGGAGTGCTGATCCTCGAACAAGACCCGACCCACCGCGAAACCCTGAACAGCGTGTTTCGCGCGTTCCACACGTTCAAGGGAAGCGCAGGGTACATCGGCCTCGGTCCTGTCAAACTCCTCGCCCACGAACTCGAAAGCCTCCTCGATGCCGCTCGCCGCGGCGACCTGCCGATCACCACGCCTGTCATCAACGTCATCCTGGCCGGAGGCGACGCACTCCGCCGTTTCATGGAGACCCTCGTCGCCCGTTTGTCCGCGAACGATGATCACACGCCGATCAGCGTTCCAATCCTCGCGATCATGGACTCCGTCCGAAGGATCCTCAACGGCGAGTCCCTCCCCGCAACCCCCCAACCCGTCGCAAGCGCCACGCCAGCGCCCCCAGTTGCTCCCGAACCGGTCGCCTCAACACCCCATTCTCCCGCCGTTGAGCCCGTCGCGCCCGCGCCCCCTGTTCAATCGTCTCCTGCACCCCAAGCCACTCCCGCGCCGAACACCAAATCCTCCGGGCGTGGAGCCAAGGCCGGTCAAGGCGCAGACGGCCCCACCAACTTCGTCAAACTCGATACGCTAAAGCTCGATTCCCTGGTGGACCTCGTCGGCGAACTGGTCATCGCTCAATCGATGGTGGTGCAACACCCCGACGTGCAATCGCTCCAAGATCGTCAACTCGCCAGATTCCTCCGCCAACTGGCCCGTATCACGACCGACCTTCAACACAACGCGATGTCCCTCAGGATGGTACCGATCAGGGGGACCTTCCAGAAGATGAACCGCCTCGTGCGCGACCTCGCCTCCTCCCAAGGGAAAAAGATCCAACTCCAACTCGCTGGCGAAGAGACCGAACTGGACCGCAACATCGTCGAGGAACTCTCCGACCCGCTCGTTCACATGATCCGGAACTCCGCGGATCATGGCGTCGAAACACCCGCAGAGCGCGAGGCCAAAGGCAAGAACCCAACTGGCACCATTCGCCTGCAAGCCTTCCATCAGGGCGGCGGCATCGTCATCCGGATCACCGATGACGGACGCGGCCTCGACAAAGAACGGATCCTTGCGAAAGCCCTTCAAAAAGGCCTGATCGAACCGAACACCGCACTGTCCGAAAAGGAGATCTTCGAACTCATCTTCGCGCCCGGCTTCTCAACTGCAGAGAAGGTCACCGAGATCTCGGGAAGAGGCGTCGGCATGGATGTGGTCCGCGGGAACATCTCCCGACTTCGCGGAAGGATCGAGGTCGATTCCGTGCTCGGCCAAGGATCTACCTTCACCATTTTCTTGCCGCTCACCCTGGCGATCATCGACGGGCTGCTGGTCTCCGTGGGAAGCGAGCGCTTCATCCTCCCAACCCTCTCCGTCCGAGAGTGTCTCCGCGTCAACGATTCCCAGATCTCCACCGTGCAAGGCAGGGGCGAACTCATCAGCGTTCGAGGCAAGCTCATGCCGCTCACCCGCTTGGGCGAACTGCTCGGCATCGACCCCATCGCGAAGTGCCCCTCAGAAGGGATCATCGTGGTCGCAGAATCCGGCACCATGTCGCGCTGTCTCCTCGTCGATGAGATGCTCGGGAAAAAGGAGGTCGTCATCAAATCCCTCGGCGACGCATTCAAGACGCAAAGCCTTCTCTCGGGTGCCGCCATCCTCGGAGATGGCCGCGTCGCACTCATCCTGGACGTCGATGCGCTCACCAATCTGCGCGCCAAAACCTCCGCACCGAACTAACACGCCCGCTCGTAAGATCCGCCCAACCACCCCGTTTCCATGAACATCGAGGCCAAATCGGAACAACTCCCGCCCCCCGGCAAATACCTGACGTTCCGGGTCGAGAAAGAGCGTTACAGCCTTCCCGTCCTGAAAGTCCGCGAGATCATGCGCCTGTGCCCGATCACCACCGTGCCGCGCATGCCCGCCTACCTGAAAGGCGTCATCAACCTCCGTGGAAAGATCGTCCCCATCGTCGACCTCCGCTCCCGTTTCCGCCTCCCCCCGCTCGAGAACAACGACCGCACCTGCATCGTCGTCGTCCAACTCGCCACCGGCTCAAAAGGCGTCATGGGCGTCATCGTCGACGCAGTCGAAGATGTCTCCTCGTTCACAGATGCCGATATCGAGCCGACACCAGACTTCGGCGACCTCGTCGAAACCAAGTTCATCCTCGGCATGTCAAAGTCGAGAGGTGTCGTGAAAACCATCCTCGATATCGATCAGATCCTTCTCGTCGATGGCGACCTCACCCTCCCTGTCTTCGAGCCGACCGCCGAACCCAACACGTAAGCCTCCTTGCCCGCTCAAGAATTCAACTCACAACCAACCGGCATCTCTTATGGTCAACATCAAAACCTTCACCCGGCTCTTCGCCGCCATCGTGACCGTCGCAATCGTCGTCGAGGGTCTCGTCGTGAACCGTCTGCTCGAGGAGACAAAAATCAATGGGCCTGTCTACGATCGCATCATCGCCGATAAAGATCTGGTGGCCGATATCCTCCCGCCCCCCGCTTATGTGATCGAAAGCTTTCTCGTGGCCAGTCGCGGGATGCTCGAGACCAACCCCGCCCAACTCAAGGCCCTCTCAGAGAAGTTGCCTGAACTCAAAGCGCAATACCTCGATCGCCACAAGTTCTGGACCGAGAACAAACTCATCATCGATGAGACCAAAAAGCGACTCACCCTCGACTCCCATGAGCAAGTCCTCCAGTTCTTCAGCATCGCAGAGAACCGACTCTTCCCGTCCGCCCTTGCCGGAGACAAACTGAAGGCTCAAGAGGCCTACGAGGCCCTCACCAAAGTGTACAACTCCCACCGATCCATCATCGACGAGGTGGTCAAACTGGCTGAAGCCCAAGCCAAGAAAAACGAAGCCGCAGCCGCGAGCAGCCAAGCCCGCTCGATGCAGATGATCATGATCGGTGCTGCACTAGTTCTCCTCGGCGTGTACATCGCAATCCTCCTCCTCTACCGCTCGACCATCCCGCCGCTCAAACAGATCACTGAAGAACTCGCCACCGGCGCTGAACAGTCCTACGTCGCCGCCGACCAAGTCGCTCGCGCAAGCCAACGCCTTGCAGAAGGTGCCAGCGAGCAAGCTGCCGCCGTCGAAGAAACCAGCGCATCGCTCGAGGAGATCTCCAGCATGATCCACTCGACCGCCAACAACGCGCTCCAAGCCAAGAACATGGCGAGCGAAGCCCAGAACGCCGCACAAAGTGGTTCAGCAACCATGGTGGAGATGACCGCCGCAATGAAGTCCATCGAGGTCTCCAGCGGTGAGGTCGCCAAGATCGTCAAGAGCATCGACGAGATCGCGTTCCAGACCAACATCCTCGCCCTCAACGCCGCGGTCGAAGCCGCCCGCGCCGGAGAGGCTGGCGCAGGTTTCGCCGTGGTCGCAGATGAGGTCCGCTCTCTCGCCCAACGGAGCGCCGCAGCAGCCAACGAGACCGCAGAAAAGATCGAGGCCGCAATCCTCAACAGCCGGAACGGTTCGCTCAGCCTCATCAAGGTCGGAGAATCCTTCAAAAAGATCGGGGAAAAGGTCAGACAGACCGACGCGTTCGTCGCGGAGATTGCCATGGCCGCAAAGGAGCAAGCGCTCGGCATCGAGCAGATCTCCTCGGCCATCGTGCAGATGAGCAAGGTCACCCAGAGCAGTGCCTCCAACGCTGAACAGAGCGCAAGCGCAGCCGAAGAACTCAGTGCACAAGCCGGCGTCCACAAAGGCCTGACTGAACGCTTACGCGAGATCGTCGGCATCTCAGGTGATGCTCCCACCCCCGCGAACACTCAACTCTCGGAACCCGCTCCAGCAAAGGAGTCCGATGAACCCGCCGCCGCACACGCAGCGCCGTCCCCTGACGTCGCCAAGACCCCTGCGACCGACGAGTTCAGGGACTTTTGAGCGGAGAATCAACTCCCTCGATGTCCGCAGACCCTGGGATCTCGTCAGCCGCTTACGAATACCTCACCGGCCTGATCTACCGGCACAGCCGTATTTACCTCGGCCCGCATAAGCAGGAACTCGTCGCCAGCCGCCTTCGCCGCAGGCGCCTGCAGCTAGGTCTGAAATCGTTCGACCAGTACTGCGATCTCCTGCGGACCACACAAGCCGAGGAGGAGATCGGCATTGTCATCGATCTCATCTCCACCAATCACACCCACTTCTTCCGCGAACGAGCGCATTTCGATTTCCTCACCCAACACGCTCTGCCGGCGCTTCATAAACAAGGAACTTCTCCCAAATCTCCGGTGCGTTGCTGGTCCGCTGCGTCCTCCTCCGGTGAAGAGGTCTACACGATCGGCATCGTCTTGGCAGAGTTCGAACGCGAACACGGAGCCTTTCCCTGGGAGATCCACGGCTCCGACATCTCGACCCGTATGCTCGAAAAGGCGCAGTCCGCCATCTACGAACTCAGCCGACTCGAACTCCCCGACCCCGTACTCCTCCACCGCTACTTCCAAAAAGGTCACGGCCGTTTCGAAGGTCACGCAAGGGTCAAGGACTCCATCCGAACACGCGTGAACCTCAAAAGGGTCAACCTCTTCCAGACCAGTTATCCGATCCCGCCCGAGCAAAACCTCATCTTCTGCAGGAACGTGCTCATCTACTTCGATACACCTTCCCAGTCTGAGGTCATCCGCCGTCTTTCCAATCAGCTAGCGCCCGGCGGATACTTGTTCATCGGTCACTCGGAAAGCTTGATGAACATCCCGCACCGCCTCCGTTCCCTCGGCCAAGGCATCTTCATGAAACCGCGCTGATTCCCTCCAAATGTCCACCCAGCCAAAGATCAAAGTTCTCGTCATCGACGACTCGGCGCTCGTTCGCAAGGCCATCTCCGACGCCCTCTCCATGGACCCAGAGATCGAGGTCGTAGGCACCGCCAACGACCCGCTCATCGCCCAAGAGAAGATGCCGAAACTTCAGCCAGACGTCCTGACCCTTGACCTCGAAATGCCGCGGATGGACGGCCTCACCTTTCTCCGGCTGCTCCAGAAGAATCCACCCATGCCTCCGGTAGTGGTCGTCAGCTCTCTCACCCAAGAAGGCTCGCGCCACGCTCTCGAAGCCATGGACGCAGGCGCCGCCGACGTCCTCGCCAAACCCGATGGATCCATGTCCATCGGCCATCTGGCCAACAAGCTCGCCTTCCACGTGAAAGCGGCTGCGCGGGCAAAACGACGCGCTCTCGCGCCCACACCGCTCGCGCCTCCCTCTCCCGTCAAGCCGCCGCCCGCTCCCTCCGGACAGACCCCTCCCCCCGCGAGTCCTCCACTCATGGAGGACATCCTTTCGACCGGTCGCTCCCACACGGCTCGCCCCCTTTCACAACTCAGCTCGGACCGGCGATTGATCGTCATCGGCTCCTCCACAGGCGGCGTGGAAGCCCTCCGCTCCCTGCTCCCTAGCCTTCCAGGAAATCTCCCGCCCATCGCCGTCGCTCAACACATCCCCCCATTCTTCTCCAAGGCCGTGGCGGACCGGATCAATGACCTCGCCGGATACGAGGTCCACGAAGCAAAGGACGGCGAGGAACTCCACCACGGCATGTGTGTCATCGCTCCAGGTGACTATCATCTGACCATTCAGCGCGTGGGTTCCGTCTACAAAACCAAGCTCTCCCAAACGCCTCCAGTCCACTATTGCCGACCCGCAGTCGACGTCCTCTTCCGATCCGCTGCGACCGCGGCAGGCAACAAAACGCTCGCAGTCATCCTCACCGGGATGGGTTCCGATGGCGCACTCGGGATGCAGTCCATCAAACAAGCGGGTGGCCTCACCCTCGCCGAACACGAAGACACCTGCGTGGTGTTCGGGATGCCGCGCTCTGCCATCCAACTTGGCGTGGTCGATCACGTCACGCCGCTCCACCAGATGCCCGCCGCCATCATCAAATCCATCAACGCGATCAGCCCACTTTAACCTCCCCCACCCCCTCCATGTCCGACGACGTCGCATCTCATAACCTGTTCAACTTCGAAAGTTCTGCACACGAGGCAGCACCGCCTTCGGCGGCTATCCTCACGCCGGAGGAGGCGGTTCACGCAGCCAAGATCTTGGTCGTCGATGATAGTCGTATGATGCGGCTCGGGATCATCAAACAGTTAAAACAGCTTGGCTTTGAGTGTATTGTGGAATGTGCCAACGGCCGGGATGCTCTTAAAAAGGTCTCAGAAGAGCCCTTTGACCTGATGCTTCTCGACATCGAGATGCCAGAAGTGACCGGCATCGAGGTGCTCGCCGAACTCAAGCGTGAGCGCGGACTGCCCGTGCCCGTCATCGTGATCTCAGGGAGCCAGGACACCGGTGACGCCGTCCGTTGCATCGAGATGGGCGCGGAAGACTATCTCCCAAAACCCTTCGACCCCGTTCTCCTGCGCGCACGCGTCACGACCTCGCTCGAGAAGAAGAAGCTGCGGGACCTCGATGCGCAACGCCTCGAGCAGATCAAAAAGGAGCACGAACTCGTCGTGGCAGAACAGGAGAAAACCGAGAAGCTCCTGCTGAACATTCTGCCACGAGCCGTCGCAACCCGCCTCAAGAGCGGTGAGAAGCTGATCGCGGATTCGCACCAGGCCGTGACCGTCCTCTTCATGGACCTCGTGGGCTTCACCAAGCTCTCTCGGACTACGACGGCGGAAAAGTTGGTGAAGATGTTGAACGCCATCTTCTCCACCTTCGATCTTCTCGTCGAACGGAGCGGCCTGGAGAAGATCAAGACCATCGGAGATAGCTACATGCTCGTATCCGGCGCTCCAAAAGGGCGTGAGGATCACGCGCAAGCCGCCGCCGACCTCGCCCTCGCCATGATCGATGCTTTGGCAAAGATCAACCGGGTCAATCAGACCGATCTCCAAGCACGCATCGGTTTGAACTCCGGGCCTGTCGTTGCCGGCGTGATCGGCATCCGGAAATTCACCTACGATCTGTGGGGCGATACCGTCAATTTCGCGAGCCGCATGGAAAGCAGCGGGATGGCCGGCAGGGTCCACTGCTCCGAAGCCACTGCGGAACTGTTGCGCTCGGATTTCGAGCTCGAGGATCGAGGCCCGATCGAAGTGAAAGGGATCGGACAAACCCACACGTTCTTCATCAACAGCAGGAAGATCGCGGAGTGGAGCCTCTGACCGCCATACCCCCAGCACTCACCGTCATGCCCCGCTCGCTGCGATACGCACTGTTCGCTCTTCTTTCAATTCCTGCCCTCTGCGCGGACTATTTCCCTCCGCCCGATAGCAAAGGTGGATGGCGGACACTCAAGGATCCCGCCGAGATCCGCGCGAAAGCCGGACTTTCGGCGGAGCGACTAGCAACGGCCTACTCCGTCTGCGAACGTGGCACCCAGAACGGGGGGCTGCTCATCGTTCGTCGAGGTTACCTCGTGTTCGAGAAATACTTCGGGAAAGCGAGTCGGAACGCCAATCCTGACATGGCCTCGACGGGAAAGGCGTACACCAGCATCGCGTGCGGCATCATGCTCGAGGAGTTCAAGAACAGGTTCCCTCAAGGACTCGATACCAAAGTGTTCACGGAAGAGTTTTTGCCTCAGGCTTTTCCTCTGGACGACCCAAGGCGAGCGGACATCACCCTCGGTCAACTGCTGTGCATGACCGCAGGGACATGGGGAGAAGGTCAGACACCTTCGGGTTGGGTACACGGCAAAGCGCAACCGCTGAAACCTGTCCCTGGCCAGAACATACGGGACCTCGATCAATCCTCGCTGCGGGTCCCCTTATGGACCGACCCAGGTGCTGGATTCTCGTACTCGTCCCCTGCGCCACACATCGCATCACTTATTCTCCGCAACGTATCCGGCATGGATCTGCAAGAGTTCATCCGAAAACGCCTGGGCGATCCAATGGGCTGGGAATCGTGGGGCTACTGCCTCCAACGTGGCGACTTCAAGATGCCTCACGCGAATGGCGCAGGAAGCATCGCAGTGCACGCGACCGACGCTCTGCGGTTCGGGTACTGTCTTGCGCGCGATGGCGTCTGGAACGGGAAGCGATTGGTCCCCTCGGACTATCTCCGCGCCTGTCGCGAACGCTCGAAGTACAACCCGCATGCGCCGTATGTGTTACAGTTCGAGAATAATGCAGATGGACATGTCCTTGGCGCTCCCCGCGATGCGTTCTTCAAAAGCGGCGCAGGTGGGTTCGGTCTCTTCGTCGTGCCTTCGCTGGATCTCGTGATTTACAAACTGGGTGGCAAGGACGGGCAATACGATCCTTCCCTCACCGGACTGCCTCAACCCGAGTTCACGGACCACTCGCGCGAAGCATGGCAACCGATCCCGAAGACCCACTACAACGAAGGCAGCCTGTCTGGCGACGACGGCCTTCGCCGTGTTCTTGAGATCGTGTGCAACGCGGTGATCGACTGATCAGCGCAACCACCCACTCCTCTCATTGTTTAACAAGACCGATCATGTTCTCCCCCCACCTCCTCGGTTCCCTTTCCATCCTCGTTGTCTGTCACAGCACAGCACTCGCCGGCCTCGGCGACTGGCCGCAATGGCGCGGACCCCTTCGCAACGGCACACTACCCGAGAGCAAAGCACTCTCAGCTCAATGGGGGACCAATGGCCCC
>CAZAZT010000021.1:32426-35535 GCA_964489645.1 uncultured Chthoniobacteraceae bacterium
GCACCATCGCTGCGTGGGAAGAAGCTCGACGATTTCACCGAACAGTTCATCGAGGAGAATCTCAACAAGAAGCAGAAGGAGTTCTTTGGTGGATTCGTGCGCAATCGGTTCAAGAAAGGCAAACTCGCAATCCCTCTCCCCGATTACGATAAACTCCGGGAGCGCGTCGAAAAGCCATTCGCATCGCAAGCCGCGCTGGAGGATTGGGTGAACCATCAGGGCTTCGCGGACCACGTAAAACAGGCGGTGCTCGAGGCGATCCCCGCATCGAGGCGCGTGGCCGAGGACACAGTCATCTGCCTCGATGCCGCCTCAGGTAAGACCCTCTGGACCGCAAAGGCGCCCGGTGAACCAAAGGGTCGGAACTGCTCCAGCACACCATGCGTTTCAAATGGCCGGGTGTTTGCCCTCGGGAGCACAAGTCTCTACGCAGTCGATGTTACCGACGGCCGCATCCTGTGGTCTCGCCCTCTGGCGGGGAAGGCGCCGGGTTCGTCTCCGCTGGTGATCGAGAACACGGTCGTGGTCATGGCGGGTAAACTCGCGGCTTTCAATGCCACAACCGGGGAGCCTCTTTGGGAACAGCCGGCAATCATCGGGAATAACGCCTCCCCCGTACTGTGGAAAAAGGACGGCAAATCGTTTGTGCTCATCAACGGCCGTAGCGAGTTCGCGGCGGTCGACCTTGCGTCAGGATCCGTTGTCTGGACCACCCCCGGTGGCGGTGACTCGACTCCCGCAATCGATGGCGACATCGCCGTGGTCCTTTCAAGCAAGGAGAACCTTGGTTTTTCGGCGTATCGCGTCTCCTCGTCGGCCGTGACTCCGCTGTGGAGCCATCCAACCGACGCACGACGCTCCCAAAGCAGCCCGGTGATCCACCAAGGACACGCGTTCCTCTTCGAGGATGGGGACCATCGATGCGTGGAGGTCAGTTCCGGCAAAGTGTCTTGGAGCCAGAAGGTTCCGTCCACCATCACTTCTCCCGTGTTGGCGGACAGCAAGTTCTTCGTGATCGCCAATAACGGCAACACCTTGTTGATGGTGGCTGCCGATCCGACGGGGTATCGGGAGCTCGGTCGAACAACCGTCAAAGCCTTGTGGGTCGCATCGCCGACGCTGACCGATGGCCGCATCCTCGTGCGCCATCGTGAAGGCGTGCGTTGTTACGACCTCACCGGACAGTGAGCTTTCGCAGTTCGCTCCATGAGCCCTGTTCTCGCGATCGACCTGGCACTGAAGTCCTACAGCGATTTTGGCGTGGTGCTCGTGGAGCGATCGGGTGGGTCATTGCACGCGCGCATCGAACGCTGGACGGGGTCAGAGGCGCCCGATCCACGTTGCGTGGCCGACAGGGCGCTCCGCCTCGCTGAGCGGTTCGGAGTGAAGACGATTCTCATCGATGGCACCCAAGCGTGGAAGGATCCGATGAACGGACTCGCGCATTGCAGGGTTTGCGAGAAAGTGATGCACACGCCCTCAAAAACCGGCCCTCCAGGGGAATGCAAACCCCGGAACTATCTGGGCTTCACCGCTTTCTCGATCGCCGTTTTCGATGCACTCGATGCCGCAGGGTTCCCGAGGTTGAGCGCACATCCGTCAGCTCAGACGGGAAGGGTCGCCATCGAGACGTTTCCATTCAGAGCGTGGCGCAGCCTTGGTCTGTCCCCACTTCCCGCAAAAGCCAAAGCGACCAGCGCAGATGTCCAGCGCTGCGCTCTCGCACTGCAGCATGCGCACGGGCTTTCCGCCGATCGCATACCCACGCACGACGAGCTCCAGGCGATGGTCACGAGCCTCGCTGGCGTCGCCCTCTCGGACGGTTCATTGAATGTCCTCTGTGCTGGGGTTGCGCCCTTCGTTCATGAAGGATTCATCCGCGAAGGATTCATCGTGATTCCCGGCCGCAACGAAAACCGGGAGGCGTAGGCCGTGAACCAGTCTCCCCCTACTTGCCCTCCAACCATTCAAGATTGAATCGAGCACAATCGATGGAGGAACCCGCTTCGAAGAAACACAAGATGGTTCCGTCCTTCAGCACGGCAAGATCGGAATATGCGCTCGGACCGGGTTCCAGAACACGCGACACAGGCCATGTCTTCCCATCATCACGGCTCAGCTTGACCGTGAGATTCTGACGTTTTCCGCCTCCACCCGGCTTTGGATTACCCTGTGCGTCAACGGGAAGCGTATGCGGATTTGAGAAGACCAACATCCCAGGAGCCGCAGGATGTGAGGTCACACCCGCCATGCAGATCGGTTCCCAAAGCTCCTCATGGAACACAGGAGCACTCCATCCGCTTGCGCCGTCTGCGCTGAACACCAGAATTTTACGGTTCCGCTGAGAGGTGTTGCGGTTCACCAACACCACCCGTCCGTCCGACAATTCCGCGACAACGGTTTCGTTCGGGTTCTTGAAATCCCCCTCGTTGGGGACAGCGACTTCACCCGCCTTCCACGTGGCGCCATGATCATCGCTGTAGATTGTGGCGGTAGCAGAAGGGGCATGAGCGCCCTTCCGTCCGTACGCCAGCCAGATGGGCACAACCAAACGCCCTGAACGCAGTTGAATACCGTGGCCAGGTCCCGTCGCGATCACCTTCCAGTCGTACCGCTGCCGAAGGGGTTCGAATGCCGCGGTGATCTCTCGGGGAGCGCTCCACGTCACTCCATCATCCGTGCTGCGCATCGCAAAACACCGTTCGTAGTTCACGCAGTACAGGAACTCCACGGCACCGGTCTTTTGGTCAACCAGCGCGACGGGATTGTTCACCGTTTGCTCCCGCTCACCGCCCTCTTTCTTCGTGGGATTCCCTTCGATGCGTTCAGCCCGATGCGCGATGTGCTGCACTGCGTCCCACGTTCGCCCGCCATCGGTCGATCGCCGGAGATGGACCTCGATCTCACCCCAGTCCGAGGAGTTGTTCCGCCGCGCTTCGCAGTAGGCCAACACCGTGCCTTTTGCGGTGACGACCATGCCGGGGATGCGATGTCGCGCCACTCCATTGAATCCCGCAGGAAATACTGGCGTCCGCTCCAAGATGGGAGCGGCATCCACAGCTGCCGTCATCAGCAGAATCCATAGGAACGTGAGAAGTTTGAGCATGGC
>CAZAZT010000022.1:0-12139 GCA_964489645.1 uncultured Chthoniobacteraceae bacterium
GGCCTCCGAGGCGCATCCCGATGGCATAGAACCAGGTGTTGCACGATTCGGTCAGGGCCTCGACGAAGGTGATGTCGCCACGATCGGAGCGTTTGTGGTTTTTGAAGGCACGGTTCCCGATCTCGAGGGCTGCGGGGCAGGGGATGCGTTCTGCGGGGTCGAGTTTACCCGAGGCGAGGGCGGCGGCCCCGACGAAGCATTTGAAGGTTGAGCCTGGTGGGTAGGTGCCTTTGTAGGCGCGAGCTCGGAGGGGTTCATCGGGGTTTCGGTCGAGTTTTGCGTAATCCGACTGCGAGATTCCAGTGACGAAGAGGGAGGGATTGAGTGGGGGCCATGAGGCCATGGCGAGGATGTCGCCGGTGTTGGGGTTGATGAAGACGGCTGCACCGCGGCGGAAGGATTTGGCCATCACCTCTTCGCAGACCCGTTGAAGGTCGAGGTTGAGGGTGGTGACGACATTCATCCCAGGCGTTGGGGGATATACGGTGGTCCGTTGCGCGACGCGGCCTTCGTTATTGAAGAGCAGGTTGAGTTGGCCGGGTTTACCTGCGAGCTGGTTTTCGTAGGCGAGTTCGAGGGCGTAGCGGCCTTCGATCTCCGGGAAGAGGTAGTCGTTGTTCTCGACGGGCGTATCGGGGAAGCGGCCTGCGATGCCGATGTAGCCGAGAACGTGGCCTGCGAGTTGTCCGTGGGGATAGGTGCGAACGTAGAAGGGTTGGGCGGAGAACCGTTCGTCACCGAGGTTTTCCAGCTGGGTTCGTTCTTTTTCGGAGAGGTCGATCGAGACGATCCACGGCATGATTGCGCGGTTGCGATAGTGTTTGATGCCGTTCTCGATGGAGAGAGGGAATGCGCGCCCCATCTTCTGAGACAGGTCGTGTGCGGCATCATTGATCCACGATTGGATTGCGTCTTTGTCAGGGAGGGAATCTGGGGCTGGAAAATGGATGGCGAGGTTGTAGCCGACGCGGTTGTTCGCGAGCGTGGTGCCGTCAGAGGCAGCAATCTGGCCGCGCGGGGCGGGTACGTTGAAGTTGAAGGTGCGGGCAGATTTCTGGGTCTGGGAGCTTGGAGCGGCGGTGGGTTTGGAGGGGGCGGATTTTGGGGGTTCTTGTTCCGCTGCGATAAGGGGAATGGAGAGGGCCGCTGCGGCGATGCTGGATTTCAGGAGGCGCATTTTACGGGAGCGTTTCATGGCACGAGGGGGGGTGGCTTTAGCCCGGGAAGCCCGTGGATGCGCGGACGGAGAGGGCGCGGGGAGAGAGGGGTGGGAGGGAGTGGATGGGGGGGAGAGTGACGCTGACGGGTGGGAATGGGCGATCCAGCGAGCGAGTTCAGGGAAGGTTGAAGCGGGGATTCTGCGACAGGAAGCGTTTGGGATTTCCGTAGATGAGGTGGTCGATGGTGTCCGAGGAATAGCCGCGTCTGCGCATCTCGAGGGCGGTGTGGGGGACGGCGAGGGGGCGGCTGATGCCCCAGTCGCAGGCGCAGTTCATCCAGATGTTCATGAGGTTTGCGCCCTCAACGATGTCAATCGCACGGGCGGGGGTGCATTTGGATTCTGGGTAGAGGGTGAGGCCGGCCCAGAACCCGGCATTGAGCACACGGCGGAAGGTGTGTTCTTCGACGTGGTCGATGATGACACGCTCTGGGTTCACTCCCGAATGAGATTTGAGGACGTCGATGATGAGGTTGGTGCCTTTGAATTTGTCCTCGAGGTGTGGGGTATGCACGAGGATGAGCTGGTTGTGTTCAACGGCGAGTTGGATGTGTTCTTCCAAGATGAGGAGTTCGTTCTTCGTGTTCTTGTTGAGACCGATCTCGCCGATGCCGAGCACGTTTGGCTTTTTGAGGAACTCGGGGATGATGGATAGAACCTCCCGAGCAAGGGACACGTTTTCGGACTCCTTGGGATTGATGCAGAGCCAGGAAAAGTGGGGAAGGCCGAATTTGGCTGCGCGCTTTGGCTCATAGTCGGTCAGTTGGCAGAAGTAGTCGCGGAAGCCTTCGACGCTGCCGCGGTCGAAGCCGGCCCAGAAAGCGGGCTCGCATACTGCAGCGCATCCGGCGGTGACCATGGCTTCATAGTCGTCCGTGGTGCGGCTGACCATGTGGGCGTGTGGTTCGATGTAACGCATAGAGTTGGCGGGGAGGGAACGTTGGAAAGGGGATTAGCGGATTTTGGTGAAACCGGGCCATGCTCCGCACGCACCTTTGGTTCCTGCGGAGGGGAGGGGGTCGGTGGTGGGGTCGCTAAGAGTCATGAGGACGCGTTCTGCGCGGTGGGATTGACCGTCGGTGAGAACCTCGAGGGCGGCTTTGAGCGATGATTCTCGGAAATCACCCGAGCCGGAGGATCGTTCGAGGCGGTCGAGGAAGGCTGCCACTTCGATGAGCTTACAGCGTGCGTCCATGAAATAGAGATCGAGGGTCCGTTCCTTGGAGAGGGCTGGGATTTCGGGGTTCGAGGGGAGCGATGGCGCGGTCATGGGTGAGAGGGTATGGAAAAAAGGGAACCGGAGCCTGAAGACTCCGGTTCCCGTTTTAATCGAGGTTCAACCTGACGTCATCCGTTGGGATGGGTCGGGGTGATGTGTGCCGACGGTTTGTTGTCGGCCGATTGATTCTAGTCGTCTGCGCCGAAGTCCTCGTGGCCCTTCTTCTTGAGGTCGCCGATCTTATCGAAAGCGGCTTTCACGGCGGCGTCATTTCCTGCTTCGATGCCCTTTTTGACTTCATCGAAAGCGGCGATGAGATCCTGCATCTGCTTCTTGTATTTCTCGATGTAGGCTGGTTTTGCTGCTGCCGGTTGGTCTTTCGTCTTCTTCGGCTCCAAGGGGATGGATGCTTCGAGGCTTTTCTTGATTTTCGCGAGGCTCTCGAGGTTATCGGCCTTTTTGGAGGCATCGGAAGCGTTCTTCTTCAAGGCTTTGTAGGCCTTGTTCATGACGGACATTTCCTTGCCGAGCGGGGTTTCGTCGGCGATCGCTGCGGACGAGAATGCGAATGCGGTAGCTACCGCGAGCAGGAGGGATTTCGTGATTTTCATAGAGTTGCGAGGAATTGAGTTAGCGTGCGGGGTGCATTTTGCAATCCCGGAATAGCATCGGATTCTGTGTGTGAGTGGACGTTGTTGGCGTGGGGAGCCTGATTGCATCTTGGTTCTGCTGAGATTAGGGAGGGGAGTGTATGAAGGGGAGTCGAATGAGAGTTTGGATGCAGTTGGTGCGGTTGCCCAATCTGTTCTCTGTGCCTGGGGATCCGTTGGCGGGGTACTTGGCTGCGAACCAGGGTTGGGTTGAGTGGCCGCTGCTTGGGGTGGTTTTGGGCAGCCTGTGCGTGTACGCGGGCGGGCTGTTGATGAACGATTATTATGATGCGGCCGAGGATTTAGCGGAGCGGCCTGGACGCCCGGTCCCTTCTGGGGCTGTGAGTAGGAGAGAGGTGGGATGGGCGGCCGTTTGGGTGACGGTTGCAGGGTTGGTGGCTTATGCGATGACCGCACAGGTTCGCGTGATGACGGTGGGTTTGGTTTTGGCTGGGATGGTGTGGCTTTACAATGCTTGGGCGAAGCGGGTGGCGTTTTTCGGTGCGGCGACGATGGGGGCGTGTCGGGCATTGAGTTTGTTGGTGGGGGCGGTGAGTGGGCCGATTGCAACGTGGCAGATGGCGTTGCCGGCGATTATGACGACGGGTTTGTTCATCGCAGCGGTGACCCACTTGGCGCGGTTCGAGACCCGGGACGATGTTCCGAGGATGGCCCGTCATTTCCCGTTCATCGCTCTTGTGCCTGGATGCCTGTTTGGCTGCATCAATGCTTCGTATGCGCCGGCGAAGTACCCCGCAGTGATCCTGTTCGCCTACGTGTTGTTCGTCGCATTTCGGATACAGATCCGGCTTCTGCCGCGGAAGGCTCCGGCGATCCCTCCGCTGATCGGGGCCCATATCCGGCTATTGATCCCATTGCAGGCGGCTGTGTGTTGGTTTGGTGATCCGCAGGGGGAGGGGCGGTGGATCGCTCTTGGACTTTTGGCGATGGTGCCGATCAGCCGTTTTGTGGGGCGCTGGTTCTACGCGAGTTGATCTGTCTACACGCTGGATTGGGAGGCTGCGCGGTGCGTTGTTTGAACGGTCGCGACGGGCCGCATGAATCTCTTGAAAAAAATAGCGGCCCCTCTGGCTTGAGGGGCCGCTTGCCTGGATGTTAGGACCGCCATCGCGGGTAACATCCTGCGTAACACACCAGTACGCTAGACAGCTTTGTCGCCGGTCTCTTCGGTCCGGATCCGGACCGCTTCGTCGACGGGGTAAACGAACACCTTTCCGTCGCCGATCTTACCGGTCTTTGCGGCTTTCACGACGGAGGCGATGGCTGATTCCACGAGGCCATCTGTCAGGACGACCTCGATCTTGATCTTGGGCAGGAAATCCACGGTGTACTCGCTACCGCGATAGATTTCCGTGTGTCCTTTTTGACGGCCGAACCCTTTGACTTCGGTGACGGTCATGCCTTCGATGCCGATCTCGGCGAGGGCTTCCTTCACTTCCTCAAGTTTGAACGGTTTGATGATCGCTTCGATTTTCTTCATGGCTTTCGGTTTGATTTGGTCGGGGGCGAGGTTCGGAGACGCGCGCCCCGCGACCGTTTTTGTTTGTTCGTCGTTCTACCTTGGTCGGTTACTCATAGAATGTAACCTTCTTCTCCGTGGTCAGTTACATCGAGACCTGCGGTCTCCTCCTCAGGGCTTGGGCGGAGTCCGATGAGGGCTTTCACGACGTAGGCGATGATGACGGTGCCCACCAGCGAGATCACGAGGGTGATCAGGACTGCCTGCAACTGAGCGCCCACGAGGCTTCCGCCTTCGACGAGTTTCGCGAGACCGTTCTTGGCTGCGTAAGCGTTGCCTTCCAGGAGGTTGGCGTTGCTTTTTCCGTCAGCAAGGATACCGGTGAGCACAGCGCCGAGGGTTCCGCCGACGGCGTGCACGCCGAAGGTGTCTAGGGCGTCGTCGTAGCCGAGCTTGGATTTGACCACCATCACGAAGAAGTAGGGGACCACGGCGGCGAGCACGCCGATGAGGACGCTACTGGAGGGAGTGATGAAGCCGCATGCAGGGGTGACCACGACCAGTCCAGCGACTGCGCCTGAGCAGAATCCGAGGATGGAAGCATGGCCGCGGAGCATTTTTTCCATGACGCCCCAGGTGAGGGCCGCCGTTGCCGCAGCGAGTGTGGTGGTTGTGAACGCGTTGGTTGCTACGCCGTCTGCAGCGAGGGCTGATCCTGCATTGAATCCGTACCAGCCGACCCAGAGCATTCCGGTGCCGACCATGCAGAGGACCATCGAATGAGGGGCCATCTTCTCTTTCCCGAATCCTAGACGCTTGCCGAGGATGAGGCAGAGAACGAGGGCGCTCCAGCCGGAGGTCATGTGGACAACGGTACCGCCTGCGAAATCGATCGCGGGGATTTTCGCGTCACCGTTCCAGACGCCATTCATCAGACCGGTCACGCCCCAGACCATGTGGGCCATTGGGAAGTAGATGACGAACATCCAGAGGCCGATGAAGACCATGATGGCGGAGAACTTCATCCGTTCGGCGATGGCGCCGACGATGAGCGCGGGGGTGATGATGGCGAACATCATCTGGAACATCGCGAAGGCGTTCTGGGAGACCCAGAAGCAGTAGTCGGTGTTGGGGGCTGAATCTACCCCGTTGAAGAAGAAGAACTCCGTCCCTCCCAAGTACGGGCTTTCAAAGTTTTTCCCGAACACGAGGCTGTAGCCGAACGCCCACCAGAGCACGCTGACGAGTCCGGCGCATCCGAGACACTGCGCGAGGACGCTGAGCACGTTCTTGCGGCGGACGAGACCGCCGTAGAAGAGCGCCAGTCCTGGTAGCGTCATGAAGAGCACGAGAGCCGAGGAGGTCATGATCCATGCGTTGTGCCCTGGTCCTGCGGTCGCGGAGGTCGGGGTAGCGAGGCCTTCGGGAATCTTGTCATCGACCTTCAGCGCTGCGGTGGGGTCGGTGTTGTTCACGTAGGCTTCGAGTGAGGCGATACGCTGTTCGAGCGAGGGCTCCGGCTTGGCTGCTGCCGGTGCGGGCGCTGCGGGAGCGGCCGGGGCGGGAGCAGCCGCGGCCGGAGGAGCCGCGTCTTGTGCGTAGGCTGTCGGATAGAGGTCCGTCATCACGGACCATGTCGCGATGGTGAGGGCCACGATTCGTAGGGTTTTCAACATAGTTTGTTGTGTTGGTTGCTGCGTTTCACCCGGCTCAGGGGCGGTCCCTCACTTGAGGATCCGCCCGGGAGCCGATTGCCGAACCGACCAAACGGCCAGTTTGGGCACGCTGGACCCTTAAGCGTCGGCCATGCCACGTTTTGGAAACCATTGTGGATCAATGCTATAGAAAATTAGCAACCCTGTTTGGCTGCCTAATTCGCAACAGGGTGTAAAAAAAGAAACAGGCCGCCTTGGGGAGGGCGGCCTGTGCGAAACGGACGGAGCGATCGAGTTAGGCGAAGATTTCTTTCGCTGCGACGCCTTTGCCGTCGAGCGTGGCGTAGAATGGGCGGTTCTCGATGTCGAAAACGGTTTTTGGACTCATCCCCATTGCGGTGAAAATCGTTGCATGAGCGTCGGTTACGCTCAGCGGATTCTTGATCGCTAGGAAGGGACGCTCGTCGGCGCTTGCGCCATAGAGGAACCCCTTTTTCACCCCGCCTCCGAACATCGCCATGGAGCAGCCTCCGGTGAAATGGCGATGTAACCCGTAGTGTTTGGGGTCCTCCATCGTATCGCCGCGATGGGACGCTTGGTCGCCTGCGGACGATCCGACGGTTCCCTCGACCATGGCGTCCCGGCTGAACTCGGTTGCGATGATCACGAGTGTTCTCTCCAACAGACCTCGAGATTCGAGATCCCGGATGAGCGTCGCGATCGGCAAATCGATCTCCTTGTGCATCCGCGCGAGAGTCTCATGTCCGCTTCCATGCGTATCCCAGTGCAAGAACGGGACATATTCGGTTGTAACCTCCACGAATCTCGCGCCGCTTTCAACCAACCGGCGTGCGAGGAGGCAACCGCGACCGAAGCGACCGGTGTCGTATTTCGCGTAGCTGTCCTTGTCCTCGAGAGAGATGTCGAAGGCTTCGCGCTCTTTTGACGTGAGCAGGCGCTGCGCGTTCTCATACGAACGAAGCATGGATTCGCGTTGATGGTCGGAGAGCACGTCGCGATGGGGGTGTGCGTCGATGAGTTTGCGGTAGAGTTTGTAGCGGTTCTCGAACCGACCGATTTCCATTCCTGCGGGTGGTCGGACAGCACGCCCTGCTTCCTCGGGGTGGGGAAGGTTCATCGGTCCGAATTCGGATCCAAAAAAGCCTGCGGTGGTGAAGGCTTTGATCTCCTCGGATTCGCCCACGCCTTCGATGCGCTGTCCGATGTTGATGAACGCTGGCATCACGGGATTGCGTGGGCCAAGAACCTTGGACATCCATGCACCGATGTGTGGGCATGCGACGGTCTGGGGGGGCACGTAACCGGTGTGCCAATGATACTGGTGGCGCGAGTGGAGGATGCTTCCGAGGTCGGGTTGGAAGTGGCTTCTAATGAGGGTGCCGCGATCGAGGACTGAACCGATGTTCTCGAGTCCCTCGCAGATGCGGATTCCATCGACGGCGGTCGGAATGGAAGGGAATGTCGATTGGATATCGGCCATGCGGCTTCCTTTTTCGTATGGCAGGTAACGTTTCGGATCGAAGTTGTCCGGAGCGGCCATTCCACCTGCCATCCAGAGGAGGATGCAGGCGTCTGCCTTGGGCACGGGGTGGACGACTTGTTCTGCGCGGGCGGACGGGCCTGAGGACATGAGGCTCGCGAGGCTGGCGGCCGAGAGTTTGCGAAGAAAATCGCGTCGTGAGTTTGAGGGATCGATGGGGAGCGGGTTCATGGTGATAGGAGGTTCGATTTCGCTATACGGATGTAGGGAAGGGTCATTGGATGCGTTGGAACTCTGGGAGATTCAGGATGGACCAGAGAACGTCTTCGACCGCTTGCGCGGAAGGCTTTGGCCCGAGGAGTTCGAGGAGTGCGCTTTTTTCGGCTGGAGTTGCGGGGCGGGTCAGCATGGCGGGGAACAGCCAGTCCACGAATGTGGTGGGATCAGCGCTCCATTTTGCGGTGAGCGTTTTTGCCCCTGCGGAGAGCATTTCCGAGAGTTTTTGTCCGGCGGAGAGATCGAGCGCTTCGAGGGTGCTGAGATCTTGTGGGCGGGAGGTAACGATCTGGTCTCTGTTGGGACGGCCGAGCGCGCGAGTGAGCAGATCAGATTTTCTGAGTGCGGATCGGGCGGGCTTACGCGGGGCAACTGCGCATGCGAGTTCCGAGGCCATGGCCTTGGATGGAGCGGCGTGGGTCGAGGGGGGGGCTTCGCTCCAGCCCAGCTTTTTCCATTCTGCGGCGTCTGTTTTGATGCGGTTCTTGTCGACCGCTTGAGGAGGCACATTTGGGGTGATTTGCCAACCGGCCTCGTGGGTGAGCCATTGTGGTTCGCCGGCGGCATGAATAGCGGAGAGGACCGTTTGTACGGATTGCGGCGAGGTTGCGTTGGGCAGGAGGAGAACGATCTCATTTGAACCCTTTTTCAGGTGCCCAGAGGTTTGGACTTCGAGAAGTCCATCGTTCGCGAGTTCGTGCAGTTCATTTTGGCCGAGCACGGTTCCATTGATGGCGATGCGGGTACGCGGTGGAGCGGCGACGATGCCTGCGAGCCGACGGGGCTTTTCGCGCAGATCGAACTGGAGTTTGAGCGCAGCGGCCGGCTTGGTCTTGGCATTGTCCGGGTTGGCAGGGATCTGAAGTTGTGAGGACGGGATTGGGGGGAGCGCGGTGCTGGCGGCGCGATCGTCCCAGCGGCGGACGGGTGCTTCGACGGCATCGGGAGCGGACGTGGTGACCTGCCAGAGCGCATCGACGAACTGCTCTGCGGTGAAGCGTTTTGGGAGGGGGCCTCGGAAAGTGTAGGGGCGTTCGGACTCTTCGCGGGAGAGGGAGACGAGTTCGGAGCGGTATGCATGCGAACTGGCTATCAGTTCGAGGGTGGCCTTGAGATTGTATCCGGAGTCCGCGTGATGCGATCCGAGGAAGTCGATCAGGTCTTCGTTCCATGGTTTCGTTCCCATGGCATCGACCGGATGGACGATGCCGTGGCCGAAAAGGTTGGCCCAGAGGCGATTCACGATGGTGCGTGGAACCCAGCCATTATCGGGATGAGTCATGAGTTGGGCGAAGTGTTGGAGCCGCTTATCTCGGGGGGCGGCTGGATCGATCTGCCCGATTTCGGGAAAGGGCCAGGCTGCGACGGCGGTCTTGCCGGTGCCCTTCTCGCAACGTGCCACCTCGATCGGCTTGTCGCCGTATATCGCTGCGAGGCCGTATGCGTCGGTGAGTTTCCATCGATCGATGAAGCTATCGTGGCAAGAGGCGCACTTCATGTTGATACCGAGGAACGATTGTGAAACGGACTGCGCGTATTGTACTTCGCGGGTTTGACTTGCGCTGACCGTTCCGCGCCAGGTGATGCCCATGGCATAGCCTTCGGTATCGGCGTTGGGATTCACCAGTTCTCGGACCATCTTGTCGTAGGGGGCGTTCTCTAGCAGGCAGCGGTAGAGCCATGAGGAGACCTGCTTTCGGCCGCCGGTGATGAAGCCTGTTCCACCGTAGTCATTGCGCAGGAGATCGTTCCAGAACGTCATCCAGTGATCGGCATAATCGGAGTTCCGCGCCAGGAGCGATTTGACGAGCTCGGAATGTTTCTCTGGGTTCAGGTCATTGAGGAAGCGATCGCGTTCCTGAGGTGAAGGTAAGGTGCCTATGAGATCAAGGTGTGCACGTCGAATGAATGCGTTGTCGTCGCAGGCTTTAGGAGGTTGGATGCCGAGTTTCCGGAAATGTTCATCAAGAATGCGGTCGATCGGATTCGTGCGATTTGCGACGGCGGCTGGGAGTGCGGGTTTGCGCGGCTTGACGGGGGCCTGGTAGGCGGGACGGACGAAGGTGTGTCCCTGATCCCATGGAGCGCCCGCCAGAATCCATTGTTTGAGGGACTCTCGCGCCTCGGCAGGCATTGACTTGGAAGGATCTTTCGGAGGCGGGGGCATGCAAGTATCAGGATCCTGGCTGAGAAGGACTTCGAGCATCCGGCTCTTGAGAGGGGCGCCTTGATCGATGACCTTTCCATTTTCGCTCCCGGCAGCGAGGTCTGCGGCGGAGTTCAACGAAAGGCCGCCTTTCTTCTTTTCGCCGATATGACAGTCCCCGCAGTACTGCTTCAGCACTGGAGCGATCTTGTGTGAGAAGTCAGGAGGTGTCTGATTTGCGATGGCGAGCGAGGAGGTGACGAGGCTGAACGCGATGGTGATGCTCTTGTTCATGGGCGGGTTTTCTGAAGGGTTAAATCGGTATCAGGCGGAGTTCATTAGTCTTCCACTGCGCGTGGCAGCGTTGACGGCGACCGCAAACTTTGGGCAAGTCGGACTGGTGAACCGTTCCAAGGAATGTGGTCGAGAAGGGCGGAGCCGAGCAGATCCTCAAGGATTGCGGGATTTGTCAGGGCTGCCAGTTGTTCCTCTGGCTCTTGATGGACGGAGGGTGCGGGATCGTTGAGCAATGTTCCGAGGAACGGAACATGGGAGTGCCGGATGGATTCCACGGTCAGCAGGGTGTGATTGATCGTTCCGAGGCGGTTACAGGCGACGACGACGACGGGGAGATCGAGGTCGCGGGCGAAATCGGCGATCGCGTAATCACGGCGGACGGGAACACGCCATCCACCGGCACCTTCGACAATGACGAGTTCGTGTTTTTCCATGGCTGAACGGACTGTGGAGAGGGCGAGATCCACGTCCACGTGTCGCCCTTCTGCCATGGCTGCTACGTAAGGCGCTGCGGGGGCACGGAACCAGACCGGGTTCACCGATTCGATGGGAAGTACCTTCTCGTTGGCGAGGAAGAGGCACTCGGCGTCGTCTCGTGGTCCGCAGCAAAACGGTTTGAGCGCGACGGCGTCGACACCGGAGCGGCGGAGCTCTCGCACGAGGCTAGCGGCCGCCCATGTTTTTCCGACGCCCGTGGACGTTCCGGTGATGAAAAGACCGAGGGACACTGGAGGAGCGGATGTTCGTCGGCTTGTGAGCGCGTCGAGGGGTAGTGTCATTCACCGATCGCTTCCTTCAGTGCATCGGCGATCTTGTCAGCCATCGGTTCGATGACGGAGGAGTCCCGGCCTTCGATGAGAAGTCGGACTTTAGGTTCTGTTCCTGAGTATCTTAGGAGAACGCGGCCTTGGCCTGTGAGCTTCTGCTCGGCTTCGGCGAGGAGGGTTGAAACGGAGGAGAGTGATTCAAGAGGTGGCTTCGCTTTGACACGAAGATTCCGCTGAGCTTGTGGATACTTGACCAAGCATTGCTTGAGCTCGGAGAGTGGTTTGCCCGTTTCTACCATGATCCGCAGGATTTGGAGTGCTGCAGCGAGGCCGTCTCCGGTGGTTGCATAGTCGCGGAAGATGAGGTGACCGCTCTGTTCGCCGCCCACATTAAGATCCTCTCGCATCATCGCTTCCATCACGTTTTTGTCCCCTACTTTTGTCCGGAGAACACGGCCTTGATTCGATCGGAGGGTTTCATCGAGTCCGAAGTTGCTCATGACGGTTGCGACGAGCGTGTTTTTCGCGAGGCGACCGGAACGGATGAAGTCGAGAGCGGCGATGGCGAGGATTTCGTCGCCGTCGACGACCTCTCCATTTTCGTCGCAGAGGAGGACGCGATCCGCATCACCGTCGTGGGCTAGGCCGACGTGAGCTCCGGATTCGCGGACGAGGCGTTGGATCTCTTCCGGATGGGTACTACCGCAGTGGGTGTTGATGTTCCTTCCGTTCGGAGCGGCGTTGAACACTTGTGCGTCTGCGCCTAGTTCGCGCAAGACACAAGGGGTGGACTTATAGGCGGCGCCGTTCGCGCAATCCACCGCGATGCGCATACCTTCTAGGGTCAGACCTTTAGGGAAGCTTGCCTTGGCATATTCGACGTAGCGTCCGAGGGCGTCATCGATGCGTTTGGCTTGGCCGATCTTCCC
>CAZAZT010000022.1:12239-34931 GCA_964489645.1 uncultured Chthoniobacteraceae bacterium
CGGTTTGCATCGGGGCGCAGGTTGCTGCTGGTGAAAACGTGGGCGGCAGCGCGGCCGAGTTTCAGGGCGGTTTCAACGGTGACGGGTTCGAGGTTGGCAACGCCGCGGACTCCGTCGGTTCCGAAGAGTTTTGGGGATTGGTCAGATGGGTGCATTGCGAGGTGATTCAGTGCGACTTATTATGATATGGTGGAGGGGTTTGCGAGTTTTGAGGCCATGAGCAGGGCTTGGATGAGGCTGCTGGGATTGGCCTTGCCCTGCCAAGCGATGTCGCATGCGGTTCCGTGGTCCACGCTGGTCCGGATGATCGGGATACCGAGGGTGGTGTTGACGGCTGAGTCAAAAGCGAGGGCCTTGAGTGGGATATGCCCTTGGTCGTGGTACATACAGACGAAGGCGTCGGTTGATCGTCTGCGATCAGGGAGGAAGGCTGTATCGGGCGGTATCGGACCTTCCGCGCGGATGCCTTCGGCGATGGCGGCTTGAATGGCCGGGGTGATGATTTCCTCCTCTTCTCGGTTGCCGAAGAGACCGTTCTCTCCGGCGTGGGGGTTGAGTCCGAGCACACCGATGAGAGGGTCGGGTCGGCGGAGTCGTTTCATTGCTGCGTCGGTGAGTCGGATGACTTCGAGGATCCTCTTGGAAGAGATCGTTGCCGGGACTTGAGCGAGGCCGATGTGCACGGTGACGAAGCTTGCTCGCACTTCGTCGGAGTACTGCATCATGCAGGCTTTTTTGGCATTGCAGCGGGCGGCGAGGATTTCGGTGTGGCCGGGGAAGGCGTGACCGGCGGCATGGAGCGCTTCTTTGTTGAGCGGGGCGGTGGTGATTGCATCGACCTTACGGTTGAGTGCGTCGGTGATCGCGGTGTTGAAGTAAGTGAATGCGGCTTGACCGGTGTGGGCGGAGATCGCGCCGGGGTGAAGGGTTGAAATCGGGAACCCCTCGATATGGATGACGTGCGGGGCTGTGAGCGGGGCGGTTGATTGGAAGTCGGAGTGGGCTAGGACCAAGTTTGGGGGCGGAAGGCGCAGTGCATCGGCGCAACGCTGGAGCACGCGCTCGTCCCCGTAGATGAGGGGAACGGCATGCGCGAGAACGGCGGGGTCGCGCATGATGCGCAGACAGATCTCGGGTCCGACTCCGGCAGGGTCTCCCATGGTCACGGCGATCTGGGGTTTGCGCATGGGATTGGGTTCGGTGGAGGAGTCTGCAGTGGGCGCGGGTTTAACGGCGGATGCGTACGGCCACGAATTCGGTGTCTGGGAGGATGTATTTCCGGAGTTCGAGTTGGAGGGAGGTCACTTCGAACTCGGAGAGGATGGTCTCTGCGATCTGTTGGGCGAGGGACTCGATGAGTTTCCAGCGCGATGAGGCGGCGATTTGGCGGACTCGGCGTGTGAGCGCGAAGTAGTCGACGGTCTGGCCCAGTTGGTCGTTCAGAGCGGTGAAATCCCTTTTGGTTTGAAGGGTGAGGGAGACGGTGAGGCGTTGGGGGTGGGCGCGTTCTTCGTCCGGCACGCCGATGTGTGCGGAGAGTTCCAGTTGCTCGATGTGGATGGAGTCATTGCTCATGGCGTTTCGGCGGGAGAATCCTTCTTCAACTTTCCTCCCCACGACAGGATGCGCGCTTTTGCGCCTGCGGATTCAGCTTCTTGGATCTTGCCTGCGCGGACGTAGAAGAGGGAGAGACTGGACCAAGCGAGTTGTTCGTTGGGGTTGAGTTCAACGGTTTTCAAACCTGCTTGGATGGCGTCGTCGAAGCGACCGAGTTTCATGAGCGTCATGCCCTTGGCATGCCAAGCTTCGAAGTGGTCTGGTTCGATCTGGGTGCAGCGATCGTAGCAAGCGAACGCTTGATCAAGTTCGCCGACCGCGAGGTGCCCGCTTGCCTCGTCCAGGAGGGATTCGAGATCTCCTTCGGACATGGGATACGAGCTCAAGGGAGGCGAGGCTTGCGCAACACCTCGATGGAGGATTCGTTCCGGGCGAGAAGGATCCATTCATTGAGAAGAGCTTCGCTTCGCGCGGAGACGAGGCGTTCTTTGATCTCTGCGGAATCTTTCTCGAACGACTTCTCTTCGATAGGAAGGCGCTTGTGGACATGGACAAGGATCAGTCCTGCGGTGGTGTTTGTTGGGGTGCTGGTATTTCCGTCTTGGAGTTCGACGATGGCGGCCTTGATCTCTTGAGCGTCGGGTGCGTCGAGGGTGACGTCGCGCGGGGAGAAGGGTTTCAGAGCGGTGGCTTCGACACCGGCTTCCTTGGCAGCTTCGGCGAAGGGTTTTCCAGATTTTACGGCTGTCTCGATCTTTTTCCGTGTGTCTGCTGCGGCCAGTTGGAGTTTTTCGTTGGTCCGCTCGGATTTCAGCGACTGGGTGAGGCGGTCTTTTGCTTCCTCGAGGGTCATCTCCCGCGCGGGTTGGGTTTCTACGAGGTTGAGAACGTAATAGGATTTGTCGCCGATGACGGGATCGCTGGTGGGTTGCGAGTCAGACAGTTGGAATGCTGCGGACACGGGGCCTGGAGCCTTGTTGAACTCCTCGCGAGGTTCGCCAAGCGAAAAGGGCTCGGTGATTTTGACCTCAAGCTCCTCTGTCTTCGAGAGGCTTTCGAAGTTTGCATCTTTCTTTCCTGCAGCGTCGCTGAACTTGCTGGCTCGATCGGCCAGCTTCTGGAGGGCTTCAGCGAGTTCGCTCCCAGAGAGTTTTTTTTCCTCGTCGGTGAGGTTGAAATGGACGAAGCGCACCTTGCGTTTTTCTGGGGCCTTGAGGGTGGACTTTCTCTGTTCGTAGGCCTTTTTGATCTCTTCGTCAGACACGTTGGAGTCTTTCGCGAAAGAGTCGCGTGCGAAACGGACGACGGAGGCTTCTACCTGTTGATGCTCTTTCGCGTAGGCCTCCATGAGTTCGGATTTGGCGGGTTGGGTGGATGCCCCGAGAAGGTTTTTGATGCGGTTCACGCGGACGCTGTCCCGGATGAGTTCTTCAAAGTCCTCTTCGGACATCCCGCGAGGCCCGAGCGCCATCTGCATGTAGAGTTTGTAGCGATCGTGGTCGAACTTCCCTTGATTTTGGAAGGCAGGGAGTTTTTGGATTGCCTCAATGACCTGTTCTTCGGTGGGAGTGATGCCGAGTTGGCTGGCTTTCTGACGGAGAACGATGGTGTTCCACACGAAGGCGTCGGCGCTGTCCTGAGGGGTGTTCGCGCCGGGTGTGAGCGAGATGAGGAGTTCGAACATCCCGAAGATGCGGCACAGTTCGAAGTTGCGTCCGAGGCGAAGATATTCGAGGGAGGAGACGTCCCGTCCTGCGACTCGACCGACACTGTCGGAGCCGAGTTTGTCCATGCGGGCTCCTGGACCGCCGTAGAGGATGACGAAGGTCACGATGATGACGACCGTGAGGGCGGTCAGGAGGGTTTTCTCGAAGCGCCGGAAAAAGTTGATCATAAGGAGGTGTTTGCGGATGGCGAAAAAAGACTGCCTAACAAGCTGTTGCTGCCCGTCGGGGGAGTGGCTAAAGATGAGTTGATGAGGCTAAGGTTCCCCCCGCGTTGGTCGCAATCCCTTTTTGGGTTGCTTGGAGGCGTGATGGTCGCGATTTCGTCGACCACGCTGGTAGCTCAACAGCCGGCTGCTCAGCCTGCGGCGGGACAGCCTGTGGGCGAGGGGGTGACGTTGGTGGATGGGCGTTTCCAGCCGGGGCAGGTGGTCGGCAGTGACGGGAAGACGGTCCAGTTGAAAGGGGCGATCGGGGTGATTGGGTTGCCGATGGCGCAGGTGGCCTCGGTGAGGACGAATCCGCCTCCCCAGTTGTTTACTGCGCCGATGGATGTGGTTCGTGCGGGGGATTTGGTGAAGGCGATGCCTCTCTTTTGGCAAGTGTACGAGAAGTTCAGGGGGGTTCCGGTTGAGTGGATGTCCACCGTCTTCGGCTTCATGATTGATGGTGCGATGATGGCCGGTGACAAGGGGATGGCGGACCGGGTGAAATCGGAGGTGGAATCCTTCCCGAAGCTCGGGGAGTTGACGGGGATGGACATGGTGTTGGCACAGGCGGATTTTGTGTCGGGTCGCTTTCCGGATGCGGAGGGGAAGATCAAGCCGGTGATTGAGAAGGCGCTGGCGGATCGCACGCTTGGCCAGTTGACCCCGATTTCTGCGCAGTACGCGAAAGCGCTGAATCTTTCTGGTCGGATTTTGGAGGGGCAAGGTCGGGAGAGTGACGCTTACGAGCGGTATCTGCAGGTGACGTTGCTATTTTCGGGTGACGCGACCGCGGTGAAGTTTGCCAAGGAGCGAATTGGCGTTTTGCAGACGAAGGGAGTGAAGGCGCCTTGAGTCGGCGGCAACGGTGGGGGGGCGCCTCTGTTGGGTTGGATTTCCTAGGCAACAGATGGATTGGATTTGGCCGGCTCTTTGCTTCAGAGTTGGAAGTCCGTTTTAGTGAGTAACCCTGATGCACCCTGCGAGCAGAGAGAACTGAGCACACCTTTTATTTTAGAGACGATATGAGATCATGCCGAGCGACCCAGTTGTTGAGTGAGTGCAAGCAGCCGAATCTTTGGAACCGCTTGCGGGCGTGGTTCGCTCCCCTGTTGGGTTTGATCTTGGTGCATGGGGTGGCTTTGGCGCAGGAGGCGGCGGAGGCTGCGGCGGACGACGGCGGGCACGGTAACAAGTCGGTTTTTGAGACGATCAAAGAGAGCGGTCCGCTGGTGATGGGGATCTGGGTGGTGATCGTCCTGACATCCGTGGTGATGATGTCCTTCATCGTTCAAGGGGTGATGACCCTTCGGAAAACCAAGTTGGCGCCTCCGTCATTGGTGGCGCAGTTGCGGGGGCTGATGGCGGGGGGAGATTATCAAGGGGCGTGGACGGTCTGCTCGAAGGATGATTCTTACACGGCGAATGTGGTGCAGGCGACGTTGAGCCGATTGGGGCGGGGCAAGGAGGCAGTGGAGGCGGCGGTCATCGAATACGGACAGCGGGAGCAGACCGTGATGAAGACGCGCAACAGCTATCTGTCGGTGATTGGGGTTGTGTCACCGATGATCGGGTTGTTGGGAACGGTTATCGGGATGATTGGAGCGTTCGCCGTTCTGGGATCCACGGGGATCTCGGATCCGCGGGCGTTGGCGTCGCGAATTGGGGAAGTTTTGTTGGCCACGGCGAGCGGTCTCTTCATCGCGATTCCAGCTTTCGTTTTCTATTACGTCTTCCGGAACATGATGCAGGCGTGTGTGGTGCATTCGGATGAGATCATCCAGTCACTTTTCGAGGACGTGCCGTTCGCGTCACTCGAGGGCGTGCGCATTGGTGAGGGGGGCACGGCTGCGCTTTACTCTGGTGTATCGGAGGGGGTGGTGGCGGCTGCGGTGGCGCAGGTGCAGACGTTACCGGTGGCTGGGGTTGTGCCGGCGGCTGCGGATATTCCGTGTCCGGTTTGCAGTGCGCCGGTAACGCCGGGGATGCCTTCTTGCGGGAGTTGTGGGTCAACCCTGAACTGGGGTTAATCGGCGGTTAGGCGTCGCTGAGAGGATACCGAGCGATTTTGGTTATGTCGGGACACGTTTCACACGGGGCATCGATTGCGAAGAAGCGTGCTGCGTTGCGTGGCGCGGCGGAAGAGGACCCTGAGTTCCAGATTGCGCCGATGATTGATATCCTGCTGGTTTTGCTGGTGTTCTTCATGTCGATCAGTTCGACCGAGGTTTTGCAGTCGAACCGCAACCTGACATTGCCGGTGGCGAAGGATGCGAAGGATAAGGAGAAGAAGGGTTCTGCATCTCAAGGGCAGGCTTTGGTGAACATTTTGTGGGAGTCCGTGAGCAACACGGGAACGATCGAGGTGGATCAGGCGCGGTTGGCGAATCCGAAGGAGTTGGAGCTGACGGTGGCGGCCAAGAGGGAAGCGCTTGAGCAGTTGGCTGGTGGCGCTGCGAAGGGTTCATTGAGGGTGGTGATCCGGGCGGACCGCTTGGTGCGCTTTGAGTTCATGAAGGAGGTGTTGAAGTCGGTCGCCGCCGCGGGCGTATCGAATGTGACTTTTTCTGTGGTGGATAAGGATGGGGGGAAGTGAGTTTGGTCCGCGAGATTTCAACCTGATTTAACATCGACTTATGGCCGGTTCAGTAGGTTCAGACGACGGGGATATGGGGTTCCAGATCGCGCCGATGGTGGACGTGGTCTTCGTGTTGTTGCTGTTCTTCATGGCGAGCGCTGGGTCGCAGGTCGTCGAGAAGGAGCTTTCGATCAACCTTCCGAGTGGGGCGGGGTCGGGATCGGGTGTGGCAAAAACCCCGATTATCGTGGATATTGCGCCGGACGGTCAGGTGTTCATGAACAACGAGCTGTACGGTGCGGCGGGGGATCGTGAGTTGAAGAAGCTCAAGGACTTTTTCAAGACGGTGTTGTCCGAGTTCGGCGCAGATGATCCGGTGATCTTGCGGCCGAGTCCGGATGCGCGTCAGGAGCGAGTCATTGATGTTTTGAATGCTGCGTCCTCTGCGAAGATCAAGAATCTGACGTTCAGCTAGGCGGAAGCTTGGGGCAACGGGTCTGGCAGCGAGGTTTGTCAGGCTAATGGAGGCGTGCTGGAATGGTTTTTTCTATCGCACGTTCAATCGTTTTTTTCACACCCCATGAAGCGAATTTTTCTCCTGACCGTCGGCATCCTGATCCAGTGCCTCGGGTTGACCACTGAGGGCGCGCCATCCGTCGATTTTGCCCGCGACATCCGTCCGATCTTGTCCAACTACTGCTTCCACTGTCACGGACCCGATGACAAGGAGCGGAAGGGGGGGAAGGATGGCTCAGGCGGGTTGCGATTGGACACGGAGGAGGGGTCACGGGCGGATTTGGGGAGCGGCGTGGGTGCGGTGGTTGCGGGGAAGCCGGAGGCGAGTGCAATCCTCGAGCGGATCTTGTCCAAGGAGGCGGACGAGGTGATGCCTCCGCCGAAGACCGGCAAGAAGCCGACGGAGAAAGAGATCGCGTTGCTACGCGAGTGGATCCGATCGGGCGCGAAGTACGCGGCGCATTGGGCTTATCAGGCGCCGAAGCGGTCAACTTTGCCAGAGGTCGCGGGAGTGAACCATCCGGTGGATCGTTTCATTTTTGCTCGATTGGCTGCGGAGGGATTGAAGCCGAATGCGGAGGCGGATCGTTCGGCGTTGGCTCGGAGAGTGGCATTGGATCTTACGGGATTGCCGCCTTCGCTGGCTGAGGTTGAAGCGTTTGAGCAGGATGCGTCTCCGAAGGCGTACGAGCGGTTTGTGGATTCGATGTTGGCCAAGCCGGCGTACGGCGAGCATTGGGCGCGGCTTTGGCTGGATCTGGCGCGTTATGCGGATTCTGCGGGGTATCCGAGTGATCCGGGACGCAGCATTTGGGCGTATCGCGATTGGGTGATCCGAGCGTTCAATGACAATCTCCGGTTTGACCGTTTTACGGTCGAACAGATTGCGGGTGACCTTTTGCCGAATGCTTCGGAATCCCAGGTCATCGCGACGGCATTTCACCGGAACACGATGACGAACAATGAGGGGGGTACGTCGGACGAGGAGTTCCGGAATGCGGCGGTGGTGGATCGCGTGAACACGACGTGGGCGGTGTGGATGGGGACCTCGATGGCATGCTCGCAATGCCATAACCACAAGTATGATCCGTTCTCCCAGGCGGACTATTTCCGTTCTTTCGCGATCTTCAATCAGACGGAAGATGCCGACCGGAATGATGAGGCGCCGGTGCATCGTTTCTTGTTGCCAGAAGACCAGCGCAAAAAGGATGAACTGGCGGCGAAGGTTGCTGCTTTGGAGGCCAAGTTCTCGAAGCCGGCTCCGGATTGGTTGAAGGGATTCAGCGCTTGGCACACGGGTCTGCCGCGTGTGGTCAACTGGCAGGTGACGCCGCCCCAGCGGGTGGTCAGCGAGCGTGCGGCGAAGGTCGCGGTCTCGGCGGAGGGACGTATTCGGGTGGAGCCGGTGGACGATGCGGGGATGGATCTGCAAACTGTGGTCATCGGGAAAGCGGGCTCGTTCTCCGCGTTGCGGTTTGCTTCTGCTCCGGACGCGGGGTTACCCGGCAAGGGCGCGTCGTTTGCGGCCAATGGATCTTTCTCCGTGGATGCGGTGCGGGCGTATGTTGTTCCGGAGGGCGGTTTTGGAAAGGTGGCGCGGATGGTCCGTTTGGAGCTGACGGGCGGTGTTCGCGCGCTGCGTCTCGACGGGTTGGAGGTGATCTCTGGGGAGTCGGATGTCTTGAAGGGGAAGGGGACCTCTGTGGTGACCAAGGGTGCGGCTGCGGGTGAGTACGCTGAATTCGAGTTGGGCGGGGATGTGAAGGTGGATCGGATCCGGATTCGGCTGCCGAAGGATGGCGGCTATTTGCTTGGTGGAAGCAAGCTCACCTTACGGGATGCTGCTGGCAAGATTGTCTGGACGAAGATTTTGCCAGATGTGCGTTCGGATGCGTTGGCGGTGGAGGTTCATGATGGGCGAGCGGTGAAGGTCCGTCAGGTTCTGGCGAGCATGACGGCTGGAGGGTGGGATGTGGTGACGCTCGCAGGGTTGCCGTCTGCCACGCCGAACTTACGCAATCGTGGATGGAGTGCGGTTCCGGGAGCGAAGTCTGCGGAAGCGGTTCTGGTGTTCGAGAAGTCGGAGGTGGTGAAGGAAGGGGAGCGCATCGTGGTTGAAGTGGATTCGCGGACTCGGAACAAGGGGCAGATGCTTGCTTCGTATGAGGTTGCATTGACGGGCGACTCGGGTGTTGAGGCTCGTTTGGGTGCACCTGCGGCGGTGCGAGCGTTGATGGAGCGGGATGCTGCCACGCTGAAGCCTGAGGAGCTCAAGGTGTTGCAGGACCATTATGTGCGCCAGTGGGCCCCTGAGGCTGATGCGGATCGCAAAGCTTTGGCGGGGAACAAGAAGGAGTTGGACGCCATGAAGCCGGATACGGTGCCTGTGATGAAGGAGTTGGTTGCGGACAAGCGTCGCGTCACGAAGATCCAGGTTCGAGGCAACTTCATGAATCTCGGGGATGAGGTTCACGCTGGAACGCCACCGATCCTGCCACCGCTCCCGAGTGGACGGGCTGCGGATCGTCTGGCGATGGCGGAGTGGATGGTTTCGCGGGAGAACCCGTTGACGGCGCGGGTGACGGTCAATCGTCTTTGGGAGGCGATTTTTGGGACGGGCTTGGTGCGCACCACGGAGGAGTTCGGGGCGCAAGGGGAGTTGCCATCGCATCCCGAGTTGTTGGATTGGCTTGCGACGGAGTTCGTTGAGGGAGGGTGGGATGTGAAGGGTTTTTTGAAGATGCTGCTGACGAGTCAATCATACCGGCAGAGCAGTTTGGTACGGTCCGATGTTTTGGAGAAAGATCCGGACAACCGTTTGATCTCACGGGGGCCACGCTTTCGCGTTACGGGGGAGCAGTTGCGTGATCAGGCGCTGAGTGTGTCGGGTCTGTTGAGTCAGCGGATGTTCGGGAAGCCGGTGCGCCCGCCGAAGCCGGCTGTGGGCATTTCATTGGCGTTTGGCGGTGGAACGGATTGGACGACGAGCATGGGTGATGATCGATACCGCAGGGCGATTTACACGGAGGTTCGTCGGAGCAGTCCGTATCCGGCGTTCTCCACGTTTGACGCTCCGAACCGCGAGGTGTGCACGATCCGGAGGAATCGGACCAACACGCCGCTTCAGGCGTTCGTGACCTTGAACGATCCGGTATTTGTCGAGGCTGCGCAGGGGTTTGCGCGGCGCGTTCTGGGGGAGGCGAACGGGGACGATAGGCGGATCGATCACGCTTTTCGAGTGGCCTTGTCGCGGCATGCGACCGAGGCGGAAGTACGTCGGGTGGGGGCATTGTTGCAGCGGGCACGCGAGGGGTTCCGTGCGGATGCTGAATCGGCTAAGCGTTTGGCGACCGATCCGATCGGCGCCTTGCCTGCGGGGATGGATGTGGTGGAGGTTGCCGCTTGGACGGGGGTTGCGAATGTGATCCTGAACTTGGATGAGTTCGTGATGCGTCGGTGATCGGGCGAGGTGGAAACTTAGAGCGCGGATTTCTTATGAATCAATTCGAACATGTTCAACAAGAGCGACTTCAGCTGGAGACTCGCAGGCATTTCTTGCGGACGGGAGGCCGTTTGAGTTTGGGGGCGATGGCCCTTGATCTGATGCATTCTGGGGCGGATGGGGCGGTTTCGAGTGGCGACCCGATGGCGTCGCGGAAGCCGCACTTCCCAGCGAAAGCGAAGCGCATCATCTATTTGCACATGTCGGGCGGTCCGCCGCATCTGGACATCTTCGATCACAAGCCGGGTTTGGTGAAACGAAGTGGTGAGGATGTGCCGGATTCGATCCTGAAGGGGCGGCGGTTCGCATTCACGAGCGGCGTGCCGAAGCTGATGGGATCGCCTCGTCAGTGGAGTCAGCACGGTTCAGGTGGCATCTGGATGTCGGATGCGGTGCCGAACTTTCAATCGATCGCGGATGAGGTGACGGTGATCCGCTCGATGAAGACGGATGAGTTCAACCATGCGCCTGCTGAGTTGCTGTTGTTCACGGGGTCGCCACGTCAGGGGCGTCCGTCGATGGGTTCTTGGGTGACGTATGGATTGGGTTCGGAGAATGAGAACCTTCCTGGTTTTGTGGTATTGATCTCTTCAGGGGTGCAACCGAGCGGCGGGCAAGGTTGTTGGGGAAGCGGGTTTGCGCCCTCGGTTTTCCAAGGGGTGCAATGTCGGTCGAAGGGGGATCCGGTCCTGTATGTTTCGGATCCTTCGGGGATGAGCCGAGACTTTCGGCGTGCGACATTGGACGCGTTGAAGGATTTGAACACGTTGCAGGAGAAGGAGCTGGGGCATCCTGAGACGATCACGCGGATCCAGCAGTACGAGTTGGCTTTCCGGATGCAGACCTCGGTTCCTGAGGTGATGGACATCTCGAAGGAGGCGCCGGCGGTTCTGGAGCGATATGGAGCGACTCCAGGAGACTCCTCGTTTGCGAACAACTGCCTTTTGGCGAGGCGATTGGCTGAGAAGGGGGTGCGTTTCATCCAGCTCTTCGATTGGGGCTGGGATTTCCATGGGACCAACCCGAACGAGGACATCCGTGATGGATTGACCCGGAAGATGTCGCGGACGGATAAGCCGGTCGCTGCGTTGATCCGGGACTTGAAGGATCGCGGGATGCTTGATGACACGTTGATTGTTTGGGGAGGCGAGTTTGGTCGGACTCCGTTCCGTGAGGGGAGGACTGCGGGAGGCACGGTGTTGGGGCGCGATCATTACCCGGATTGTTATGCGTTGATGCTGGCTGGTGGGGGTGTGAAGCGCGGCTTTTCGTATGGGCAGACGGACGAGTTGGGCTTTGCCGTCGCGGAGAATCCGGTGCACGTGCATGATTTGCAGGCGACGCTGTTGCACCAGCTTGGGTTCAATCACGAGCGGTTGACGTACCGGTTCCAGGGGCGCGATTTCCGTCTGACGGATGTGCATGGCCGAGTGGTGCGCGATATCCTTGCGTGACGGGGATTCTTGTTGATGCGGGGGAGCGAGGGAATGCTCGCCCGCATCCTGCTTTTATCAGTGTCCCGGCGTGTGCGCTGGGGTTCCCCCGATGAGAAAAGCGATCCAGTTCCTGATATTTTGCGCGGTTGCGGTTGCCGCGTTCTTTTTGTGGCGCGATCCGGAGATGAGGACCCGTTTTCTGGGGAAGAACGGGGAGGGGCAGAAGGTGGGTGTGGACGCCGCGAAGCCGAGCGGACGGGCGGGGGGGCGGGGAGAGATGCCTCCGGTGCCGGTTCAGATTGGTGTGGCGGAGAGCCGTGATTTTGCGGTGTATTTGAATGGATTGGGAAACGTGCAGGGGCTGAACACGGTTTCGGTCCGGTCGCGGGTGGATGGACAGATTGTTGCGGTGCGTTTCAAGGAGGGGCAGGAGGTGAAGGCCGGGGAGGTTTTGGTGGAGATCGATCCCAAGCCGTTTCAGGCTGCGTTGAATCAGGCGCTTGCGCGGAGGGCGCAGGATGTGGCCCAGTTGGACAATGCGAAGGCGGATCTTGTTCGCGTCGAGGGCTTGATCAAGACCAAGGTGGAGACGCCGCAGAAGCGTGACACTCAGAAAGCGTTGGTGGATCAGTTGGAGGCGACGGTTCAGGCGGATGATGCTGCGATTGAGGCGGCGCAGGTGCAGTTGGATTACGCGACGGTGCGATCGCCGATCAATGGACGCACGGGTCTGCGACAGGTGGATGAGGGGAATGTGGTTCGGGCGGGCGATCAGGAACCGATTGTGGTTGTGACGCAGGTCACGCCGGTGTCAGTGGTTTTCACGCTTCCGGAGCAGCACACTCAGGTGGTTCGGAAAGCATTGGAGAGGGGAGGGGTCCAGGTGTTGGCGATGGGGCGGGACAATCGGACGCAGATTGCGGAGGGAAAGTTGGTTGTGGTGGACAACCAGATCGACTCGACGACGGGGACGATCCGGATGAAGGCGGATTTTCCGAATGAGGATCGGCGACTTTGGCCGGGGCAGTTCGTGAATGTGCGGGTGCGGTCGGAGGTCCGAGAGAAGGTTGTGACGGTTCCGGCGACAGCGGTTCAGCGAGGGCCGATGGGGACGTATGTTTTCCGTGTGGGCGAGGGTGAAGCGTGTGAGATCGCGAAGGTAGCGATGGGGCCGAGTGAGCAGGGGGTCACGGTGATCGAGAGCGGACTGGCGGCGGGTGATCGCGTGGTGGTGGACGGTCATTTCCGGTTGCAACCCGGATCCAAAGTACGGGCACTGGGTGGAGAGGGGGGACCGAAGAAGGGAGACTCACCCAAAACGGCGGCGGCACCTGTCCCGAAAGCGTCGTGAACCTTTCTGAACCGTTCATCCGCAGGCCGGTGGCCACCGTGCTCTTCATGGTGGCGGTGGTATTGCTGGGCATCCTCGGTTACCAGCGATTGCCGGTCGCGGCGTTGCCGGCCGTGGATTTCCCCACGATCGAGGTGTCGACGGGTTATCCGGGGGCGAGTCCCGAAGTCATGTCCTCTGCGGTCACCACGCCGCTTGAGCGCCAGTTCGGTCAGATCAGCGGACTGACCTCGATGAGTTCGGTGAGCGGGTTTGGTCGGAGTGCCATCACGTTGCAGTTTGCGTTGGATCGAGACATCGATTCGGCGGGTCAGGATGTGCAAGCGGCGATCAACACGGCCTCGGGCTATTTGCCGCGAGGTCTGCCTGCGCCGCCCGTGTACAACAAGGTGAATCCAGCTGATAGCCCGATACTCACGGTGAAGGTGACATCTGACACGTTGCCCTTGGAGCGGGTGAATGACTTTGCGGATACGGTCCTCGCGCAGAAGCTGAGTCAGGTGACTGGGGTTGGATTGGTCACGTTACAGGGGCATCGGAAGCCGGCGATCCGCGTCCGGGTCAATCCATCGGCTCTTGCGGTTCTTGGGTTGGGGATGGAGGACGTTCGCACGGCGATTGTTGCGGCGAACTTGAATGCGCCGAAGGGGAGTTTTGACGGTGCGCGGCAGAACTACGTCATCGGGACGAACGACCAGATGACGGCTGCGCAGGATTATCAGCGGATGATCATCGCGTACCGAAATGGTGGGCCTGTGCGTGTTGGGGACATTGGAGAAGCGGTGGACGATGTGGAGGATGTGCGAATGGCGGCGTGGGTGGACGGGCGGCCTGCGGCGATCGTGGATGTGCGGCGTCAGCCTGGTGCGAACATCATCGAGACGGCTGAACGGGTGAAGCGGTTGCTGCCGCAGTTACGGGCGGCGATCCCGCCTCAGATGGAGGTTTCGATTCTCTCCGATCGGACGGAGACGATCCGTGCTTCGGTGAAGGATGTGGAGCACACGATGGTGCTGACGGTGGGGTTGGTGGTGCTGGTGATCTTCGCTTTTTTGCGGAGGGTATGGGCGACGGTGATCCCGAGCATTGCGTTGCCGATCGCAATCGTGGGCACGTTCGGGGTGATGTATCTCTTGGGGTTCAGCCTGAACAACCTTTCGTTGATGGCGCTCACGATCTCGACGGGGTTTGTGGTCGACGATGCGATTGTGATGATCGAGAACATCTTCCGATACATCGAGGAGGGGGTCCCCCCTTTTGAGGCCGCGTTGAAAGGGGCGCGTCAGATCGGGTTCACGGTCATCTCGTTGAGCATCTCGTTGGTGGCGGTTTTCATCCCGTTGCTGTTCATGTCGGGGATTGTCGGGCGATTGTTCCGTGAGTTCGCGGTCACGCTGAGTATTGCGGTTGCTGTTTCGGCGGTCGTGTCTTTGACGCTCACCCCGATGATGTGCGCGCGCCTTCTGACGGCGCATCAGCCTGGCCGAGAGGGATGGTTCTATCGCGTCACGGAGCGGTTTTTCGAACTGTGGTTGGATCTCTATCGGGTCACCTTGGGATGGGTGATGAGATGGCGTGCGCTGATGCTGTGGGTCACGGTTGCGACGGTGATCGGAACGTTATGGATGTATGTGGAGATCCCGAAGGGACTTTTGCCGGTCCAGGATACGGGAGTGATTGTCGGTGTTGTTGATGCTGCGGAGAACATCTCGTTCCGCGCGATGGCGGAGAAGCAGCGTGCGGTGACGGAACGGATCCGGAAGGATGCGGATGTGGCTTCAGTAGCGGCATTTCTGGGGTCGGGCCCTGGGAGTGTGACATCGAACTCCGGGCAAGTTTACATCGTGTTGAAGCCGCGGTCGGAGCGTTCGTCGGACGCGAAAATGGTGATGGATCGGTTGCGCTTGCTGGTTGCGGATGTGCCAGGTGTGACGTTGTTCATGCAGGCGGTTCAGGATTTGCAGATCGACAGTCGGGTTTCTCGGACGCAGTTCCAGTATATCATGCAAGGTCCCGATGAGCGGGAGTTGGCTGATGCCGCAGTGAGGTTGAGGGATGGGTTGCGCGCTCGGGTGGAGTTCGCGGATGTGGCTACGGACCAGCAGGAGGGCGGCTACCAGCTCAAGGTCGATGTTTCGCGGGACAAGGCTGCGTTGTTGGGGGTGACGATGCAGGCAGTGGACGACACGTTGTATGACGCGTTTGGGCAGCGTCAGGTCTCGGTGGTTTTCACGCAGTCGAACCAGTACCGGGTCATCTTGGAGGCGGACACGGCGTCGCAGCTGGATGCGGGGATGCTGGATCGTTTGCAGGTGCGTGCGGCGCAGGGTGGGGCTGTTCCGTTGTCGGCGTTTGCGACGTTGACGCAAACGAACGCGCCCTTGTCGGTACAGCATGCGGGACAGTTCCCCTCGGTGACCTTATCGTTCAACTTGGCTTCGGGATACTCTTTGGGTGACGCGGTGGAGGCTCTGGGGAAGGTCCGTATGGAGGTGGGCGTTCCGGCTTCGGTTGCGGGTGAGTTCGTTGGAAGCGCGGCGGAGTTCAAGCGATCCTTGTCGGATTCACCGTTCCTGCTGCTCGCTGCGATTGTGGTGATCTACATCGTGTTGGGTGTTCTGTATGAAAGTTACATCCACCCGGTGACGATCCTTTCCTCGCTCCCGTCTGCGGGAATCGGCGCGTTGGCGGCGTTGCGTTTAGCGGGCATGGATCTCTCGATCATCGCGATCATCGGCATCGTGTTGCTGATCGGTATCGTGAAGAAGAACGCGATCATGATGATCGATTTTGCGATCGAGAAGGAGCGGGACCATGGCACGTCACCGGAGAAGGCGATTCTCGAGGCGTGTGAGTTGCGGTTTCGTCCGATCATGATGACCACGATGGCGGCGCTTCTGGGTGCGGTTCCGCTTGCGGTGGAGAACGGGATGGGTTCGGAGCTTCGTAAACCATTGGGTGTCTGCATCATTGGTGGACTTGTGGTGTCCCAGTTCCTGACGCTTTACACCACGCCGGTCATCTATCTGACGATGGATCGCGTGGCGTCGTGGTTCCGAGGGGGACGGCGCGAGGGGGGCGCGGATGCGCCGGTTGAACCGATCGAAGTTGCATGAATCTTTCGGAGCCATTCATCCGGAGACCGGTGGCCACATCGCTTCTCGCGATCGGTTTGTTCTTGCTGGGAGTGTTCTCGTATCGACGTTTACCGGTTGCACCGCTCCCGCGAGTGGATTACCCGACGCTGTCCGTCTCTGCTGTGTTGCCGGGGGCGGATCCGGGCACGATGGCATCGGCGGTGGCGACGCCATTGGAGAGGCGTTTGGGGCAGATCGCTGGGGTGACCGAGATGACTTCGACGAGTGCGGCGGGCTCGACGACGATCTCGATGCAGTTCGACATGAACCGGTCGATCACCGGTGCGCAGAAGGATGTTCAAGCGGCCATCCAAGCGGCGCGGGGGGACCTTCCTCCATCGTTGCCGATCCCGCCGTATTCACGGCGCATGAACGCTGGGGACTCGCCGATCATGATCTTGGCGCTGGTGTCGAGCGTGATGGAGCCGCATCGGCTGTATGAGTTGGCGGATACCATCGTTGCGCAGCGCATCAGCCAAATCGAGGGGGTGAGCATGGCGTCGATCAGTGGTTCGGCAAAATCGGCGGTTCGCGTTCGCCTGAATCCGGGCGCCTTGGCATCGGCTGGGCTGGGGATGGCGGACGTCCGGAATGCGATCTTCGCTGCTGGGGCTCACTTGCCGAAGGGAGTGATCGAGGAAGGAGGGGTTCGATGGACGATTGAGGCGAACGACCAGCTCTCGAATGCGGCAGACTACGCGGGGATTGTGGTGTCGCAAAAGGAAGGAGCGGTGCTGACATTGGGGGATCTGGGCGAGGTCACGGATGGTGTCGAGAACACGCGGCTTGCGGGGTGGTCACGACTCACGCCAGCGGTGGTGATCATCGTTTATAAGCAGCCTGACGCCAACATCATCGAGACGGTGGATCGCATCCGCGAGGTGCTTCCACAGATCCAGGAGTGGTTGCCTGCGTCGGTCGAGTTGAAGGTGGAGAGCGAGAGAACGAAGACGATCAAGGCATCGGTGCGGGACGTGCAGCAGTCGTTGATCCTGAGCGTCATCTTGGTGATGTTGGTGATGCTGCTGTTTTTGCGGAGACTGGCACCCACGTTGATCGCCTGCGTCACGGTCCCGTTGGCGTTGGCGGGCACTTTCGCTGGGATGCGGGTGGCGGATTACAGTTTGGACAACCTCTCGCTGATGGCGTTGACGATTGCAGTCGGGTTTGTTGTGGATGATGCGATTGTGGTGATCGAGAACATCGTCCGATTCATCGAACAGGGTGAGCGGCCGTTCCAAGCGGCGCTGAAGGGGGCGCGGCAGGTGGGTTTCACGGTGGTGTCGATCACGATCTCGTTGATCGCGGTTTTCATCCCGTTGCTGTTCATGGGAGGTCTCATCGGTCGCTTGATGAACGAGTTCGCGGTAACACTGAGCTTGGCGGTGGTGGTTTCCGCTGTGATCTCATTGACCCTCACGCCGACGTTGTGCGCGCGATGGTTGCGAGGGAAGGGAGCGGAGCAAGGGGGAGGGTTGGGGCGTTTGGCCGAGAGGATCCAGGATGGGATGGTCCGCGTGTATCTTTGGTCGCTGCGTGGGTTTCTGCGTCATGTGTGGCTTGGGGTGTTGTTGTTCTCTGGGACGGTGTGGGTGACGGTTGACATGTATGGCCGCATCCAGAAAGGCCTTTTTCCGCAGCAGGATACGGGGATGCTGATGTGTTCGGTTGAGGCATCGCAGGACATCTCTTTCCCTGCGATGATCACGTTACACGAGCGAGTGACCCGCGTGATCTGCGAGGATCCGGCGGTCGATACGGTGAGCGGAATGGTGGGGTCTTCTTTGCATAGTGGTGCTGCCAACAGTGGACGGATGTTCATTGCGTTGAAGCCTTTCGAGGAGCGGGGGGAATCTGCGGATGCGGTGGTGGCGAGGTTGCGCAAAGCGACGGCGGTTGTGCCTGGTGTGAGAGCTTTCACGATGGCGATGCAGGACATCCGCATGGGGAGCAGATCCTCGAAGTCGATGTATCAGTACACGTTACAGGGACCTGATCTTGCCGAGTTGAATCAGGCAGCGCCGCGTGTGTTATCGGTGCTTCGTGGGCTTCCGGAGTTACGGGATGTGAACAGCGACCAGCAGTCCGGAGGGTTGAAGATGAATGTGGTGGTGGATCGCTCGGCTGCGGCGCATCTCGGCGTGGCGATGGCGGACGTGGACAATGTGCTCTACGATGCGTTCGGGCAGCGCCAGGTAGCGACGATCTACAAACGGTTCAATCAGCATCGGGTTGTGATGGAGGTTGATGAGGATCATCTGGGAGATCCTGCGGTTCTGGATCGTGTGCAGGTGAAGGCGGCCTCGGGCAAGCTGGTGCCTTTGTCCGCGTTCTCGAGGTTTGAACGGACGAATGCGTTGTTATCTGTGACGCACCAAGGGCAGTTCCCGTGCGTGACGCTTTCGTTCAATGTGGCGCCTGAGGCTTCGCTGGGCAGTGCGATGGAGGCGATTGGGCGTGCGGTTGAGGATCTGGATATCCCGGAGTCGGTGCGCGGAAGTTTCCAAGGGACGGCGCAGATCTTCCAGGACTCGCTGCGGACGATGCCATTGCTGACGCTGTGGGCGTTGCTCGCGGTTTACGTGGTGCTGGGGATCCTCTACGAAAGTTTGTTACATCCGGTGACGATCCTGTCGACGTTGCCCTCGGCGGGTTTGGGAGCGTTGTGGGCGTTGCAGATCCAGGGGTACGAGTTGTCGCTGGTCTCGTTCATCGGGATCATCTTGTTGATGGGAATCGTGAAGAAGAACGCGATCTTGATGGTGGATTTTGCGATTGAGGAGACGCGTCGCGGTGCGGGAGGTCTGGATGCGATTGTTGAGGCGGCACGGGTGAGATTCCGTCCGATCGTGATGACGACCTTGGCGGCGTTGGTTGGGAGTTTGCCGTTGGCGATGGGGACGGGGGTTGGTGCGGAGATGCGGCGTCCGTTGGGAGTTGCGGTGGTGGGAGGCCTGATTGTCTCGCAGGTTTTGACGTTGTACACGACACCGGTGGTTTATCTGGTGGTGGACCGGTTGAGGGTTTGGTTTGGCGGGTTTTTGGGGGTGGGTAGAGGGGTTGTGGTGGAGAGGAAGGATGAGGGTGCGGGATCGAAGTTGGAGGGATTGGTTGGCTGAGGGCCCTGTGCGGCGGGGTTCTCACGCATCCGAGCGGCAGACTTCGAACGGGTGTTTGGACGTGGTTTAGCGGATGGGTCCTGAGCCCTGGATGGGTTGGGGCGGATTGGTTGGAGATGGGCCGCGCTGCGTTTCGGTGGATGCGTTGATGATGGGCGTACAAGTTGCTTGCCGAGGGCTGCATGTCGATTGACCAGCAGCATCCTGGCGGTGATGGAGTGCATGAGGGGGTGACAATCCCAGGGAAGGTGCAGGCGCATTTGAGTGCTGGTGAACAGGCGTCACTTCATACGGACGTGACGATCGTGATGCCGAAGACGGATTCGGGAGAGTTGAGGAGAACGGTTATGGCGGTGAAGGGCGGGGAGGGTGGAGGGGTGGAGTTGACGGCGCGTCATGTGGGGGATTACGCGATGCTGAAGGCGATTGCGAAGGGTGGGATGGGGGAGATCCATTTGGCAAAGGACGGGGAGTTGGAGCGCGATGTGGCGGTGAAGGTGAGCACGGTGAGTGAAGGGGCGGTGGATCCACGCTTCACGAAGGAGGCGCGGGTGTTGGCGAATCTTGCGCACCCGAACATTGTACCGATCTACAATCTTGGGGTGGATTCAGCGGGTAGACCGTTCTATTCGATGAAGTTGGTGAAGGGGCGGACGTTGCAGTCGATTGTGGATGCGATCCGGGAGGGGGATGACGCAGCGGTTGGCGAGTTCACGTTGGCGAAGTTACTGACGATTTACCGGAAGGTGTGTGATGCCATGGCGTTTGCGCATTCGAAGGGAGTGCTGCATCGGGATCTGAAGCCGGAGAACGTGATGGTTGGGGAGTATGGAGAAGTGTTGGTGATGGATTGGGGGCTTGCGAAGGTGGTAGGGGTGCAGGAGGAGGTGCGGGGTGGGGTGACGATGCGAACGGTGAGTGGAGGGTTGAGCGGGGACTTTGGGGTGACGATGGAGGGGGAAGTGATGGGGACGCCGCAGTACATGTCGCCCGAGCAGGCGGAGGGGGTTGTGTCGGGGTTGGATGAGAGATCGGACGTGTATGCGTTGGGAGCGATCTTGTATGCGGTGCTGACGTATAAGGCACCGATTGATGGGAGGACGTTGGAAGAGGTGTTGGGGAATGTGAAGCGAGGGACGTTGAGTCCGATGGGGACAGCGAAGCGGATGACGAAGGGGATTGGGGGACGGCCGGAACCGATGGCGGTACAGGTGCCCGAGGCGTTGCGGGCGGTAGTGACGAAGGCGATGGCGCGGGAGAAGGAGGGACGATACGGGTCGGTGATCGAGCTGGTGGCGGATGTCGAGGCGTACCAGAACGGGTTCGCGACGAGTGCGGAGCATGCGGGATTTGTTCGGCACGTCGTTCTCCTGCTCAAGCGCAACCGGCTTGTGTCCGGGTTGTGCGCGGTGATGGTGGTGTCGTTGATCGGATTTTCGTTTCGATTGATGGTCAGTCAGCGGGCTGCGATCGCGAATGAGCGGAGGGCTGTAGAGGAGCGGGAGGCTGCGGTGGTGGCGAGCGCGAGGGCACAGGTCTCGTTGGCGGAAAGTGAGGATCTTTTGCGAGACCCTCAAGCGATGCGCCGAACGTTGGATGCGGTTCCTAAAGAGCAGCGTAACCAGCAATGGGATTACTTTGATTCAAAGCTGAGAATGCCGCGGGCGCATTTTGACATCCCGGATGCCAAGGTTGAGGCGGTGTTCGGGGTTCAGGCGAGTTCTGGGGGACAGGCTAAAGCGGGTCGCTTTTTGGTGCTCCAACAGAATGGGATGGTTCGGTATGTTGATCCAGTGCAGGGTTTTGGTGCGCCGTTGTTCCAGTTGTCCGGCGATGTGAAGGCGAGGGTATCTGCGTATTCCGAGGGCGAGGGTTATGCGTGGTTGGCGATCGCTTCGAAGCGGGATGATCGGCCGGGAGAGAAGAACTCGTTCTGGACGCTTGATGTTCTTGAGATTCCCAGTGGACGGTCTGTTTATTCGGTTCCGTTGGAATCGGCGTGCAGCAGTTTGCAGTTCAGTGCGAGTGGAAATCTTTTGTGTCTCACGAACTCGGCGCCGTCGAATGCACGATTGGAAGTTCGGAATGCGTTCACGGGTGAACTCCAATGGAATCACGTCCTGAAGGAGAAAGGGGGTGTGTCGGCGAGGTTCAGTCCGGACGAGAACTCCCTCTTTTGCTGTGTGCTTGGCAAAGGCATGTTGGAGTTTCAATCGTGGAGCGGGAAGCAGGAAGGATCGTTGAGAGGGGATCCGAGTTATGTGAATGGATGGCGGGCAAAATCACTCCAAGCGTATCATGTATGGAATTTTTCGGATCAAACGATTCTCCGATCACTCGATGTGAAAACTGGGGCGATCGGTTTTCAGAAGACGATCCTCAACTCGAGCACGCGATTGTTTTCCGCGGGTAGCGGACGGTTCCTTTTCACGGTCACGAGTACTCCTTCGGAGGGACGTTTGCTCGAGATGTGTGATGCGGGTGGAGGGGTGATTCGGCATCGTGCGTATTTGCTGGGCAAGTTCGATCTGTTTGGGCTGCACCCTGATGAGGAGCATCTGGTGTGTTTCAGTGATGCCAGAGCGGTTTTCAGTCGGTGGGAGATATCGACCTCTCTCGTTCCGGGTCTGCCGCGGTGTGATGGCGCGATTGCCTTCATTGAGGGGGACTCAAGGCTTGCGTATTCAGTGACGAGAAGAGGGGAGGAGCGATGGTTTACCTCGTTTGACCTGCGTGGCTCTTCGAAGCCTGTGCCGCGGTTCGATCGGATCATGCAGGGGACTGGGTTTTCGATGAATCAGGCGAGGGACTTAGTTTCATTCAAGGGGACAGCGTTTTTCAATGAATGGGTGCTTGCGCGACTGAGTGCGAAGGGCTTGCAAACGGTTGAGCCGAGTGGCGTGGAGCGGTGGCGGTTTCATTATTCGCCCCAGTTGAGTCCGTCAGGACGGTACGCATGGGGGTTGCATGGGCTTTGTGAGACCAAAGGGGGCGTGGAGGTTCGCGAGTTCGATCGGACTGGGTTCAGTTGGAATCGTGGATCTGTGTGGATTGGAGAGAGCACGCTTCTTGAGTTGGCGACACGAAGCAAAATGAACGAGGAAGAGAGCGAGGGATTCAATGAATGCGCGATGGTTTTGTGGGATGTTGAGTCGGGACGGATGCTTCGGAGTGTGCCTGAGTCGAGGGCACGAACCCTTTGCGTTTCACCGGATGCGCAGAGTGTTGCTGTGGGGACGCTGGATGGGAGAGTTGTGATACGGTCAGCCAGCACGTTAGAGATTCAGCAGGAGTACAAAGTCCATGATGCGGAGGTTATCCGGGTGTGTTGGCATCCGACGAAGCCGGTGATTGTGACGATTTCGAAAGATTTCACTGCAAAGGTCTGGGATGTGAGGGACGGATCGCTGCTAGCGACATCCCGATTTGTGAGCATTCCATTCCAGTTGGATATTTCGAGGAAGGGCGACTTGATTGCGGTGGGAGGGATATCGCGCGTGGATGTGCTGCGGCTGGACCTATCGGGATTGCGAGATTGAAGGGCCGAGTCTGTTTCAGCGGAGGTT
>CAZAZT010000023.1:0-34913 GCA_964489645.1 uncultured Chthoniobacteraceae bacterium
GCGTATCCTGCAAAACAATCGAATCTGAGAAATTCGTGCCAGCCAAGAAATCAGGAACATTCGTCAACGTGTCAAAACCCAGAGTTCCTTTGTCCACCTCCCGGCGATTGAGAGCGATGGTTTTATTGCCCCCCGTGTCGATGGACGCACCGAGGCTCACGGATACGCGAGCATCTACATAGTTGTCGGAGGCCGTTTTAATCCCGCTCGCCGGATTGCCGTACAGTAAGTAGTCAACACCGGAGCCAAAATCGATGGTGTCGTTCCCAATCCCTCCAATGATCGTGTCATCGCCGTCCTCCCCGTAGATGCGCTGACTGCCCGAGGGGCGATCGGTCTCACTCAAACCGTCCCTTAAATAATCAGCTCCAGCGCCCCCGTAAATCGTGTCCTGTCCTCCTCTGCCAAAAACCGTGTCGTTCCCGATCCCCGCAAGAATGGAATCCGCCTCCTTACCTCCATAAATCGTATCTCCCCCATCCCCACCTATCAGCGTATCTCCCTGAGCCGCAGCATTGGGCGTCAAAATTGAAGTCCCAAAAATCAGGTCATTCCCCTCGTTCCCATCAAGTGAGTCAGCCCCATCCCCCGCATAGACTGAGTCATTGCCTCGGCCTCCCTGCACCGTGTTGTTGCCTCCACCCGCCAAAATCGAGTCGTTGTCATCACCACCAAAAATCACGTCAACACCCGCCCCGACATCCACACAATCCGAACCCGCACCCGACAAGATTGACGTCCGCGTCGATGCACCATTGGTGCCTCGGATCGTGTCGTCACCGCCCCAAGTCAGTATTGTCGCATTGCCGACAAAAACCACGGAATCAGAACTATCCCCAGTCGACAACGAATCTCGGTCCGTCGTCTGCGTTGTGCCAAGATCCACCGTCGCCCCCCCAGAAAGACCTCCGGTCGGAGCGGAACCAAATGGCTGACCGCCAAAAACAACCAAATCGCTCCCGTCACCCGTGCCAACACACGCCTCGAAAGCGGACCCTATCGAAACGGTATCATCCCCGCCCACCAACTGAACCGTGACCAAAATGTCCTCCGGGTTCATCGTCCCCTTCAACTTGCTTGAACCCGAAATCGTATCAACCGCCCCATCCCAATCCACATTCGACGGAATCACCACATTCGTGGAACAGGACCCACCCGGAGCGATGACGGATAACCGCTCGATCCGATAATCATCTTTGCTTACGTCGATGTAAAACTTGTCGGCTAGATTTGCCGTCGCTGGATTCGCGTCATCATACAGCACGTCCAGAGTGATCAGGTCCGTCGAATAACTGAAGTTCAAGTTCAGATTGCCCGTCGGGAAAGTTAACGCCGTCCATGTGACCCTCAACGCAGTGTCCGTCCCAGGCAACAGTGATAAAGATAATGACCCGCCCCCTGGGCCCGTCGGAGACCACGTTTGCGAGGGATATGTTCCCGGTCCCGCCACTGCAACTGCCGGTGCTCGACGGTCTTCCAAAACTTTGATCGTTCCCGGCAACATGCGCCGACGCTGCAGCAACTTCATCTTGGCTGCATGCTTGATTTGGATGGGATCGGGCCGATTCGCCATAAGTTCAGGAGGGGGCAGATGTTGAAAACTGGGGGGAAATCAGGGTCGTTTTTAGGAGTGTCCTCGTTCACACCGCGAAACCGACGAAACCGTCGCTTCTTCCAGAACGGAGCAGAGGCCTTTCATCGTCAAAAAAATCCGAGAAAAACAGAACGCCGCGGCCAAATCGCCCACCCAGCAGGAAGAACGGCAACCGCAGAAACCGAGCTTCGTTTTCCTCAGGGAGAAGGGCATTCCGTGATGCTCTCACAAGACCCCATCCTTGCAATGCCGTTTTCAGAGAAAATCCGGCTCAAATAGTCCGTCCAAAAAAGTCCCTCACCCCATTCAGCAGCCAACTCTCCAAAGTCGCATCATGCCGATGCCCCTCATCCCTCATGAAAGCATGCGCTCCATTCACCTCAATCCACTCATAACTCACACCACCGCCTTCCATCGCTCCACGAATCTGCGATCGCCCCTCAAAAGGAATGTGCGGGTCCTGTCTGCCCCAAACCATCATCATCTCCGCCCCCATTTCCCCTGACCGAACCCTCTCCATAGAGTCGTCGCACATCCCCAACCCCAACCCCCTCGGATGCTCAGCGAGTTTGTGGATGTCAGTCGGATAAAAGCAAACAGCGCCTCCCACTCTCTTGTCAAACCCAGCCCTGAACGCCAGATGCCCGCCAATGCAAAACCCAATGGCACCAAATTTACCCTCCAAAACCCGAGGATGTCGCTCAAGCAGACTCAAGCAAACCTGCGTATCCCTATCATAGGAACTTAGAGTCTTGTTTACCTTGCACCAGTTACCTCGATCTGTCCCCACTGTATCATACCCCAACACGGTTCCAGCTGACTCAAACTCGTGGAAAATCTCAGGGACCACCACCACATGCCCCATCGCCGCAACCCGCGCAGCCAATCTCCGAATCGGGCCAGTCAGTTGAAAAATCTCTGAGTAAAGCACCACTCCCCGATGCGCGCTCCCCCCCGACGGCAAAATCTCGTGCACCCGCATCCGCCCACCCTCCATCTCCACGTCGGTGAAGGAAAAATCGGTTAACAGCATGGATCAAAACCAATCAAAGGTTCGCTAGCGAAGGAAAACTGACGCCCCCCGCTTGTTACCAGAGATCACATCCAGTTTCCCGTCGCCATTCATATCCGCAACCGTGATTTGCGTGCCAACACCCGAATCATCGTCAATCAAGTGCGGAATGAAATGCGCCCCACCTTTCCCATCACGCTTCAACTCGAACCAAAACAAGACCGGGGCGGCATTCGGCTCGGGATCCCCCTTCGGCCCATGCGCCCAAAAACGTTTTCCGGTGACCAAATCAAGGAGCCCATCCCCATTCATGTCCCCCAACGCCATCGCGTGCGGTTGCGAGAAAACTGTACCATGCGCCGTCTCGTCGGCTTTCGCCCCGACAATTAGATGCCTACGCCATCCCCGCTCCTCTCCATCCCGAGTCTGCTCGAACCACGCAACCCCGTAGCCATGGGCCATCAAACTTGTCACAACATCATTCAACCCATCCCCATTCACATCCATCACCAACATCTGAGCCCCTCCCTGACCGAAAATCGCTGGGTGATATTTCCAAACCGGATCGCCTTCTAACGAAGCCGGTTGCTCCCACCAGCCCGTCGCATCAAGGATATCCACGCGCCCATCACCATTGATGTCGCCCGCACCCAATCCGTGCGTGTACTTGTGCCACTTCCCCTTCTCAGAGACCGCATGCCATGTCCACTTGTCATCCAACGCCTTGGGATTGTAGGTCGCATACCCCAAATACCCGCCCGTCGTACACAACAGGTCCGGCCGGCCATCCCCGTTGATATCCACCAAACTAGGAGATTCGTTGTCCACAACATCCATCACCAAGTGCCTCTTCCACACTCCTCCTGATTTCCCCGGATTCTCGTACCACCGGTTGTCTTTCCCCGGGATGTCCACCACGTAATAGTCGGGATACCCATCCCCATTAAAATCATGCGCAAAGGACAAAAAGTTGTCCGAGTAGGCATTCTCTCCAGACAACATGCCTTTGAACCCCCGTATGACCTGCGTGCTTCCGTCACTCTGCTTTACCTCGAAGGATTTGTCCGCCGGGTAGATATCGTGCGAAACGGTGAAATCAGGCCCCTGCCACCACTTGGGACCATACGCAACGTCCATGATCCCGTCCTTGTTGAAGTCGGCTACCGCAGCTCCCTCTGACCAGAACTCCTTGGTCAAAACGACTCGCTTCTTCGCAGGATCGGCCCCCCCCTGATTCGGCAACTGGCTCTGCCCGTAAGACGGCAATCTCGACAGTACCGGCACAGTCGCCAAAACCACCGAGAGAATCCACCCCGATTTCTGGGACCAAGTAGAAAGGGAAACTTTTTTCATCATGAGGCCCCTCTCGCCGCATAAATCACGCCGCATGGCCCCCGCCCCACGCGCCGTCAGCCAACCAGCGTCAGCGTCAAATTGGTCTCCACTCTGGAGCCTCGAACACCAACTCCCCCAACGCGTCACGCAGAGGATCGAATCCCTCCGGACAAAAGCCCAAATGGAGGTGAGGCCACCATCCCTCAGCATAACTGAACCTCCCAGACATTTGCCCCACCCTACCTGCATCCCCTCTTGAATAGCGCCCAAGTGCCCCGAGTCCTTGGCTCGCTTCCAACCAAGCCTTCTGACTCAGATGACATTCCAAGGCTCGCACCCGCTCCTCCAAAACCTCTTCAATATCAACAAAATACCGAGGAAAAACCGCCCCTCCCAGAGGCGTCACCAACCCATGCGGCAGGGAATGATATACCGCCACGGGCGACATGGACGTCTCCGTAGGCGGCTCCGACCGATAATTCGGAATCGCCTTGGTGAAAGCTGCCGTGACCGCGAGCCGACAAGACGCAGTGTGGTCCTCCATGTAATCAACGGGAGGATGGGTCAAAATGACGGAGGGGTCCACCGACCGGACAACTGCCGCAACGTTTCTCAACAACTCGTCCCCGTAGAAAATCTCCAGATCTTCTGCCATCGGCGGATGCCATCTTGCCCCAAGAACCGCCGCAGCAGACCGCGCCTCCTCACGTCGGATCTCGCGGGTTCTGGCCGGATCCCATTCGACACTTCCAAGTGACCCAGTACCGATGTTCAGGTAATGCAACTCCCACCCCGCGCGCGCCATCAACAACATCGTGCCAGCAAACCGCAACTCGATGTCATCCGGGTGTGCAGCCACCGCTAACAAAATCTTTTTCATTCAAAAAACCTCCGACGTCAGATTTTCAGCCCTTCAGACGCATTGCAATGTTGCGCCAAACGCTCCGCAGCTCTAGAGAAACCCTCGTATTTTCATCCACCATGTCCACCACATCCATCTCACACATCATCCCTCGTCAAATCCTCGATTCCCGTGGCAACCCCACCGTGGAAGTCGACGTGCACCTCTTCGGCGGAGCGATCGGCACAGCAGCCGTACCCAGCGGCGCCAGCACTGGGGAACACGAGGCCGTGGAACTCCGTGACGGCGACAAGTCCAAGTACCTCGGGAAAGGCGTGCTTCAAGCCGTGCAGAACATCGCGGAAAAAATCGCTCCCGAAATCGAAGGCATGGATGCCACCGACCAGATTTCCATCGATCGCTTGATGCTGGCAGTGGATGGCACCAAGACAAAAAGCAACCTTGGCGCAAACGCCATCTTGGCCGTCTCGCTCGCGACCGCGCACGCCGCAGCAAACCAACTCGGCATCCCTCTGTTCAAATACCTCGGCGGCCCCAACGCAAAAGTCCTCCCCGTCCCGATGATGAACATCCTCAACGGCGGAGCGCATTCCGACGCCCCGATCGATTTCCAGGAGTTCATGATCGTCCCGAAGAAGTTCGACCGCTTCTCGGATGCGCTCCGTGCGGGAACAGAGATCTTCCATGCGCTCAAGGGGGTTCTGAAATCCCGGGGCCTCAGCACGGCCATCGGAGACGAAGGTGGATTCGCGCCCAACCTCAAGGACGCTGACGATGCCCTAGCGACCATTGCAAGCGCCGTAGAGAAAGCGGGTTACAAACTAGGCGAGGAGATCTTCATCGCACTCGATGTCGCATCCAGCGAATTCTTCGATGCAGCGAACAACCAGTACGTTTTCAAGAAGAGCGACGGTTCAAAGCGCTCAGCCGACGAACTCGTGGCCTACTACGCGGACCTCCAAAAGAAGTACCCCATCGTGTCCATCGAGGACGGATGCGCTGAAAACGATTGGACCGGCTGGAAAAAGCTTACGGACGCCATCGGATCGCGAACCCAACTCGTTGGAGACGACCTTTTTGTCACCAATGTCGAGTTCTTGCGAAAAGGTTTCGAGCGCGGCGTCGCAAACTCGATTCTCGTCAAGGTGAACCAGATTGGATCCCTCACCGAAACACTCGACGCCATCGAGTTGGCGAAAGAGAACCGCTACACAGCCGTCATCTCACATCGCTCCGGCGAGACGGAGGACACCACCATCGCCGATATCGCAGTGGCAACGAACGCCGGACAGATCAAGACCGGTTCCCTCTGCCGCACAGACCGCGTGGCGAAATACAACCAACTCCTCAGGATTGAACAAATTCTTGGAGAAAACGCTGTATACGGCGGCAAAATGCGCTAACCTCCGCGCGTCCGACCCACCTCCGTGCGCACCCCGCTCAACGACAACCCGATAAGCCGCCGTGGCGGCTTCATCTCGATGGTGAATCAGGCGCTTATCGCCCTGATCATCCTCGTCGTCGTCGGCACGCTGACATATCGCTACCTCCCTCAAACCCACGAGGCAAAGCAGTTTGAGGAGCGCGCCGCGAAACTTGAGACCGAACATCAAGAGGCTCTTGAGCGGTTGCGCCACCACGAGCGGGAAGAACGTTTCTTACAAGCTAACATGGAGTACCTTGCAGTCATCGCAAGGGACAAACTCGATATGATGCACTCAGGTGAGACCATCTATCGCATCGAGAAAGATGGCGTGAAGCGGGTGCGCTGATGAATGTCACTTAAGATCCCCTCGGGCTGACCCAGGCCCGAGGGATCAGTGACTGAACAGAGGCGGGATTTCTCGATCCAACCCAGCCTACACCGCCAACCAGGTTTCCCACCGCTAACCAGAGCTTTCACAACGAGTCACTAGCCCAAGCTCAACTCCATTTGGGCACCCGAGCGGCGTCCGCCGAACTCCGGCCGTATCGGCTGTTTACGGCTACCATGCCGATCATACACCGCACGAGCCTCCTCCCGAACGCTCGCAGACCGCCGCAGCACGCTGAACCGTCCCTTGGCCTCAACGTACGCTCGCCGATGGTCAACCACAGGAAACGGATAATCCGATCCAATCTTGCACCCACTCCTCGCCTGCATTCCCTCCGACATCAAGTGCGGCTCTGCGAGGTACTCCAAAGGCACCCCCTCCAACTCAGGAACCCAACGTCGGATGAACATCCCCTCAGGATCCTGATCCCTAGCCTGCTTAGCCGGAGAATAGATCCGTAACGTGTTGATCCCCGTGGTGCCACTTTGCATCTGGAACTGGGGAAAATGGATTCCCGCCTCAAAGTCGAGAAAATGACGCGCCAGAAACACCGCGGGCTGTCGCCAATGCAACCAGAGATGGTACGCAGCAAATGATGCCACCATCGCGCGCATCCGAAAGTTGAGCCATCCCGTCGCCAAACAACTTCGGATGCACGCATCGATCATCGGATACCCCGTGCGACCCTCCGTCCATAAACAGAACCTGCGGCGCCCCTCCTCGCTCCGGGTCATCTCGTCGCGCAAACCATCGTAGCCTCGATGCAAGTTCTCAAACTCCAAACTCGGCTCGTCTTCCAACTTCTGCATGAAGTGGCAATGCCAGCGCAGCCTCGCACCGAATGACCTCAACGATCCCAACCAACGCGGATCCACCAACACCCCCGCCCCCCGCTCCTCTCGAAGCGTCGCCAACCGCTCATCGGTCGCAGATGTCACCGCTCGGAGCGAGATGCAACCCCATGCAAGATAGGGACTCAGTCGCGAACAGGCCACACCTCCAGTCAGCGGACTACTCATGCCCCGACGGTAATCCACACCTCGTTCCATCAGAAAACTTTCCAAAGTTCGCCACGCCATCCTCTCGCCACCGACCTGACACTCTTTGGTGGCGATTGAAACCCCAAGCTCCGCCTCACTGACAATCCCCGCGCTCCACCCCTCGACTACCGAAGAATCAATCCGCCGCACCTCCTCTGGAGAACCTTGCATCCGTCGCTCCCATTCAGCCGACCACCCATCGCGCGACCGGAGACGCCGAATCACCCCGTTCTGAGGGACCTCCACCCATCGAACACCCTCTGCGCGGCACCAATCCGCGACCCTACGATCCCGCTGGAAAGTCCAATCACTACCCGTTTCCTCATGCGACCATAGTCTGGCGAAACCAATGCCACCACGGATTGATCGCAAGACGTCAATCATATGTCCTACACGGGTGACCAACCGGCCTCCGTAACGGCGCAACGCCTCATCCAAATCCCTCAAACTCTCATTCACAAACCGGACGTGACTCCCATCCGTTTCCGGCGCGTGCAACCACTCCGTCTCATACACAAACAAGCAAATCAGGCCTCCACCCGACTGCTGCGCAGCCTCTGAGGCCCGTGCAAGCGCCTCGTGATCCCTCACCCGGAGGTCACGCTTGAACCAGACCAACTCGTTCATCCGCCTCTCCTCCCCTTGCGCATCCTGCAGCGATCACTGCAGTAGCGCACCGACAACCAATCTCGTTCCCATTTCTTCCGCCACGAGAAATCCCGATCGCAAACCGGGCACCGCTTGACCGGCAAGTCCTGTTTGTTCCGCTTGCACATCGGGGACTGGATTAGCGCAAAACTTCAAGGTGCCATCCGTTGGTCGGAAAATACCCGCTGCAGGAGTTTCGCCGTCGCCGGAAACAGGAGCACTTTACCGCCGGGACTCTGCAAATGGCTGCCTCACCAGGATTTGAACCTAGACAAGCAGAGTCAGAATCTGCTGTGCTACCGTTACACCATGAGGCAAATGCGGCGGAGACATTGCCATCTCCACCTACCCGCGCGCAATCCGAAACAAATCTGGCTGAGTAGTTCCCCTCGCGCTCGACACGCTACGCCTCCATCCCCCCGCAAGAGCGGCGGATTTCACCCTCTCGCCAATTCGTCAGCGCGGGCGCGAAACACACGGACCAACGACGCCAACTCCGGACGCTGATCCCCGATGCGGCGAAACGCGCAAAGTTTGACCCGTACATCCGGAGCCGAAACCGGCAGGAAACGACACCCCGCATGAGCCAGTTTCGATGCATGATCCGGTAAAAGAGTGAACCCTTGCCCCGTGGCCACCGCAGCCAAGAGCGTCTGCCAAGAGCTCGTCTCCACCACACGCTCCGGCTGAAAACCCGCCCCGCGAAAGGCCTCCTCCAGCGCACGGTGTTTCACCGAAACCGTTCGCTCAGACAAGGTGATCCACGTCGCATCCCGCAAATCCGCCAACCGGAGCGATCTTCGCCCCGCCCAGCGGTGCGTATCAGGGATCACCACCGACAGTCTGTGCTGCCAGATAGGCGTCGCATGAAGCCCACCCAACTCCGCCTCAACCGGCTCCGCCGTGAAGGCCACATCCAACTCGCCTGTCCTGAGCATCTGAAACATCGGCCGCGGATATTGGTCCGAAAGCTCCACCTCCACCCCAGGAGTCTCACGCTGAAATCGGGTCACCGACGGGACCACCAAATCATCCATCAACATCGCGATGAACCCCACACGCAATGCTGCCGTCTTCCCCCCAAACTCCTCACGCACAGCCATCACGGCACTCTCCGCCTCGCGAATCACGCGCCGCGCTCGACCAAGAAACATCCGCCCCGCCGCCGTCAACCGGATGCGCTTTCTCACCCTCTCAAAAAGAAGAATACCCAACTCGGTCTCCAAAAGCTGGATCTGTCGACTCATCGCCGGTTGCGAAACATTCATCCGTTCCGCCGCCCGTGAAACGTTCAACACCTCCGCCGCCGCGATGAAATATCTGAGCCGCTGGAACTCCATGACCACCCGAATCACACACAGAATGTTGATAACTTGAAAGCATCAACTTGAGTAAGACTCAGCATTGGAGCCTCTCTGAAACCCAGTCCATGCTAGCCACATGCGAAGCGCTATCCATGCCGACAGTGTGGTCGTCCGGAAATCCCACGACCGAGGTCACGCCAACCACGGCTGGTTAAGGACTTTCCACTCCTTCAGTTTCGCCGATTATTTCGACCCCTCTCACATGGGTTTCCGAAGCCTTCGCGTCATCAACGACGATGTGATCGCACCTCGCATGGGCTTTCCAACACACCCCCACCGAGACATGGAAATCTTCAGCTACATCCTCGAAGGATCGCTCGCCCACCAAGACAGCCTCGGCAACTCGAGAACACTCACCCCAGGACAGATCCAACTCATGAGCGCAGGATCCGGGGTCTTTCACAGCGAGTTCAACCCCTCCAACTCTGAACCCGTCCGATTGCTGCAAATCTGGATCACGCCAAATCAGAAGAATCTTGTCCCCAGCTACACCGAATGGGCCCCCCAACCCGCATCGCAGAAATCAGGGAAACAGCTCGTCATCTCCAATGACGGCCGTTCCGGTTCCGCCACCATCCACCAAGACGCAGACATCTACCGCATCCGCCTCAACCCGGGGGAATCCGTGACACACGAACTCCTCGCAGGCCGCGGACTATGGCTCCAAATCGCCTCAGGCTGCGCCAGTTTCAATCACGTCCCCCTCCGCCAAGGGGATGGCGCCGCATCCGAAGAACCCGGTCGCTTCGAACTGCACGCACAATCCGAACTGGACGCCCTCCTTTTCGACCTGAACTGACCCGCGTATCCCACGCCTGAGTCATTCCTTTTCAAACCCCGACACTGAAGCCATACTTAATACCTCGTTAACACACTTCACCCCCACCTTGGAGTGATTGGCGAACGGTCGGCGCCCAGCGCCACAACCACCCCATGTCGGATCATAAGCACGCTTCCAGTTGGACCCTCGCCCTCGTGGCCTTGGGTGTCGTTTTCGGCGATATCGGCACCAGCCCCCTGTACGCGCTCCGCGAGTGCCTCAACCACGCCAAACCGTCTCCCGATTCACCCGTCGACGTGCTCGGCCCGCTGTCGCTCATGTTCTGGTCCCTCTTCGCCATGGTGTGCTTCAAGTACATCGGCTTCATCACCAAAGCGACCAACCAAGGCGAAGGGGGAATGTTCGCACTCCTGACCCTCTTCCGATCCGCAAAAGATTCCTTCTCCCCAAGAACCGCCGCCAGCGTCGTTCTCGTCGGGATCTTCGGCGCCTGCCTCCTCTACGGGGATGGCATCATCACCCCAGCGATCTCCGTGCTCTCCGCCGTGGAAGGACTCGCGCTACTCGATGCCGAAATCGGAACAAACCTAGCCAACTACGTCGTCCCCATCGCCGCCGCCATCATCTTCGGACTGTTCCTCGTCCAGAAGAACGGCACCGCCAAGATCGGTGTCGCCTTCGGCCCCATCATGGTCGTCTGGTTCCTCACCCTAGCCGTCCTCGGTATCCTCAACATCTCCGCTCACCCAGGCGTCCTCGCCGCGCTCCTCCCGCACCACGGCGTGAACTTTCTCCTCCATCACGGACGCGAAAGCGTCGTGCTGATGGGACTCGTACTCCTCGCCGTGACCGGATGCGAAGCCATGTACGCCGACATCGGCCACTTCGGGCGCCCGCCCCTCGTCAAAAGCTGGTTCATCATCGTGATGCCTTCCCTCATGCTCAACTACCTCGGCCAAGGCGCACTCGTCCTCTCCGATGTCGAAGCCGCTCTCAAACCGGAGTTCCACCATTTCTTCAGCCTCGTCCCCAAACCAGCCCTCATCCCCGTCATCCTCCTCGCAACCGCCGCAACCATCATCGCATCTCAAGCCATGATCACCGGCGTGTACTCCCTCACCCAACAAGCCGTGCAACTCGGCTACCTCCCTCGCCTCAAAATCATCCACACCAACCCCGATGTCCGAGGCCAAATCTACATGCCGCAAGTCAACTACCTCCTCCTCGCAGCCTGTCTCACCCTCGTCTTCAACTTCAAATCTTCCACAAACCTCGCCGCAGCCTACGGCCTCTCCGTCGCGCTCGACATGACCTTCACCAGCGTCCTCTTCTTCCTCGTCGCAAAAAATGTCTGGAAATGGCCCCTCTGGAAAGCCGCACTCCCCACCGTCATCTTCCTCACCTTCGAACTCGGCTACGTCTCCGGTAGCCTCTTGAAGTTCTTCGCTGGCGCATGGTTCCCCCTCGCCATCGGCCTCAGCATGTGGGTCATCATGAAAACATGGATGGACGGACGACGGCTCCTCTACCAAGCCATGCTCCGCGGACGCCTCCCCGTCAGCTTCCTCGTCGATGAACTCCAACGCGAACGCATCATCCGAGTCCCAGGTACCGCCGTGTTCATGTCCGCAAATCCCGACGGACTCCCCCTCGCCCTCCTTCACCATCTCAAACACAACAAAGCCCTTCACAACCAGGTCATCCTCCTCACCGTCCATTTCGAAGAAACCCCGCACGTCAAAAAATCGCATCGCTGCCACGTGGAAGAATTCCACACCGAGTTCTTCCGCGTCGTCCTGAACTACGGTTTCGCCGAATCGCCAAACGTGTTCGATGACCTTTGCAAAGTTCTCGAGGCCCGAGGCAAGTTCAACCGGAACGGCGTCACCTTCTATCAAAGCCGTGAAGTTCTGCTGACAAATGGGCCAAGCAAGATGGCGCAGTGGCGCAAGAAGCTCTTCGTGCTCCTCTCCCGCATCTCCCGCCCAGCCACCGGCTACTTCGACCTCCCACCCAGACAGGTCATCGAACTCGGCATCCAGCTCGAAGTCTGACCCCCCCGAGAGCGTCCGCTCGCCACCACAACTCCGCCTCGGATGCGGCGCCCCAACCCCCGTATGACAACGCTCATCCACGTCTGTGACGCGTTCACCGACACTCCCTTCCGCGGCAATCCTGCCGCCGTCTGCCTCCTCGACTCACCACGGGAAGAACCCTGGATGCAACGCGTCGCCCGCGAACTCAACCTTTCCGAAACCGCCTTCGTTCACCCATCCAACACGGCCTTCGCACTCCGATGGTTCACCCCAACCCACGAAGTGGATCTCTGCGGACACGCAACCCTCGCCAGCGCGCACACCCTCTGGCTCACCGGGACCCTTCACCCCGATGCCCCTGCTCGCCTCCATACCCGTAGCGGCCTCTTGACCTGCCATCGCGATGACAAAAACCTCATCGCAATGGACTTCCCTTCGCAACCCTGCTCACCCTGCAAGCCGCCTGACGGTCTCGTAAACGCCCTCAACACGCCCATCCTCCATTGCGCAACAAACCAGACCGACCTGCTCGTCGAACTCGAGAACGAATCCACCGTCGAATCCCTCGCTCCTGATCTCGGCTTTCTCAAAAATCTCCCATTCCGCGGCACCATCGTCACAGCCCGCTCCTCCCGCCCAAACACGGATTTCGTCTCTCGGTTTTTCGCCCCTGCTTTCGGGATTCCAGAGGACCCAGTGACCGGGTCCGCTCACTGCGCACTCGGCCCCTATTGGCACGAACGACTCAAAAAACGAGAACTCACCGCGTACCAAGCCAGCGCGCGCGGCGGCACCGTCCACGTCGAAATCGCGCCACCCCGCGTCATCCTCCGAGGACAGGCTGTGCTCGTCAGCCAGATCACCTTGCTGCACTGAGCCAAATCAGCGCAACCGCGGCCGAATCACCATTCAAACCGGTGTCACGGGGCCTCAGACGCACTCCCATCCACCGACACCGTGCCGACCATCCGTCGGTCCACATCCGCTCCGGAAACCTCCCCCTCCGAAACGCTCAACACCACCGTCGCAACCGCATTTCCCGCGAGATTCGTCAACGCACGACACTCGCTCATGAACCGGTCAATCCCCACCAACAGTGCCAGCGACTGGATCGGAACCGACGGAACCGCTGCCAACGTCGCAGCCAACGTGATGAACCCAGACCCCGTCACCCCACTGGCCCCCTTCGAAGTCACCATCGCCACAGCCAGAAGCGTCACCTGCTCCCGCAAACCCAACGGCGTATCCGTCGCTTGTGCAAGGAACACCGCCGCCATCGTCATGTAGATGTTCGTCCCATCCAGGTTGAAACTGTACCCCGTCGGAATCACGAAACCCACGGTCGAATCCCGACACCCCAGCGCCTTGAGTTTACGCAGCATCCCCGGCAAGGCCGTCTCGGACGAACTCGTCCCGAGAACCAACAAAAACTCCTCCCGCAAATAACGCAACAAACGCCAAACCCGAAATCCGTACACCCGACAGATCACCCCCAATACGCCCCCGACAAACAACACGGAGGTCCCGTAAAACGCAGCCATGAGCCACCCCAACCGACTCAAAGAACCTAGACCAAAACTGCCAACCGTGAACGCCATCGCTCCAAACGCAGCAAGTGGCGCCAACCGAACCACCATCCCCATCACCCGAAAAAACACCTCACCAACGACATCCATCACCCGCAAGGCCCCCTCACGTCTTCCCTCCATCGCGGAAATCGCGAATCCAGTGAGCACCGCAATGAATAACACCTGCAGCAGATCCCCCCCCGCAAGCGCCCCAAAAAACGAGTTGGGTATCAACCCTAGAACGAACTCCACAAAGCCCTGTGCACGCTTGGCTTTTTCCACGAAACCAGCCCCAACCGACGCATCCAATGTCGCCGGATCCACATGAAACCCTTCGCCCGGCCTAACGACATTCACCACCACCAACCCCACCAACAGCGCCAACGTCGATACCACCTCGAAGTACACGAATGTCTTCACCCCAAGCCGACCAAACCCCTTTCGCTGACCCGACCCCGCGATACCTTGCGCAACCGTGATGAAAACAATCGGAGCGACCAACATCTTGATCAACCTCACAAACCCGTCACCCAGTGGCTTCAACGCCTTGCCCTGGTCCGGAAAGTAAGCTCCGAAAAGAACTCCCGCCAACACCGCAACTAACACCTGCACATAAAGCCCACCATACCAGCGCTTCCGTTGACTTGCCTCTTCCATCACACCCCTCCGAGGCACAAAACGCGCCACAGCCTACGCGCGCCTGTCCAATCGCAAACCCAACGACATCGGATGCCCCGCAAGATAGTCGCGCACCGCCATTCTCCGCTTCCCCTCAGGCTGGATCCCCCGCAAAACCACCACCCCCTCTCCACTCGCAACACCGATCCCCTCCAGATCAACCCGAACAACCGTCCCCGCCTCCCCTCGCGGTCCCTCCCCAACCACCGCGTCGAACACCTTGCATTTCGTCAGCGCTCCCCCCTGCCCCGGCATCCAGAAAAAACTTCCCGGCCACGGCTCATACGCGCGAATCCGGCGAACCACCGACTCCGCACCCCGACTCCAATCAATCCATCCATCCTCACGCTCCAACTTCCCCGCATACGTCGCAAACGCCCCATCTTGCCGCACCCTCGGAGCCTCCCCCCGTTCCAACAACCGCAGCGCCTCACCCAAAGCCCCTGGAGCCATCGCCCCAAGCCGATCATGAAGCTCACCCCCAGTCTCCTCCCGAAGGATCTCCGTCCGGCACGAAAGCAAAACGTCTCCCGTGTCCAACCCCTCATCCATATACATCACATCAACCCCAGTATGCGTGTCACCCGAATCGATTGCCGCTTGGATCGGTGCAGCACCCCGATGCCTCGGGAGCAACGAAGCGTGCAAGTTCAAACACGCAATCCGCGGTAGATCCAATACCGCACGTGACAGGATTTGCCCGTACGCCATCACCACAAAGACGTCCGCCTCAAACGCGCGCAGCGCCTCAACCACCCCCTCGTCCCGCAACCGCTTCGGCTGTAACACCGGAACCCCTGCCGCTAACGCACACGCTTTCACCGGCCCGATCAACATCTCCTGCTTGCGTCCCACCGGCTTATCCGGCTGGGTCACCACCGCCACCACCTGATGCGGCCCCGCCAATAACTCGCGCACCATCGGGACCGCAATATCCCCCGTGGCCATCAAAACGATACGAAACATACCCAGCCTAGATCTGCCCCATCAACCGCCCCACCCCGATCACGGATTCGCCATAATCTCGGACAGGATCCGGTGCGCCACAGCCACCGGCGGTTGCGTCGCATCAATGTGACAGACCCTCGATTCACCGTAATACGCTAACACCGGCTTTGACTCGTTTTCATAAGTCAATAACCGCTTCCGGATCACTTCATCGTTCGCATCGTCGAAACGGTTCTCCTTCAACGCCCGCTTCTTCAAGCGAGCCACCAGCGCCTCTCGGTCCGGACACGTCAGATGAAAGACCCGCCGAACGTCGATCATGCTCGTCATGATTACCGCCTGCTCCCGATTCCGAGGGATCCCATCCAACACCAACGCATCAATGTCCGGCTTGAACTTGTGAAGCCCCACCATATCGCCAATCACCGCCATCCATAACTTCACCGTCAACTCGTCCGGTACCAACTGTCCCCGACTCGAGTACTCCAAAAACGCTTGCCCAACCGGCGTTCTCGTGTCCAACGACCGGAAAACGTCCCCGCACGCACAATGGAAAAACCGAGGGATCGATCCGAGAATCTTTCCCTGCGTCCCTTTGCCGGCGCCAGGCGCCCCGAAAATGAGATACGTGCGGTACTTCATAACAATGCAAAGAAGCCTGAACGCCCGCTTCTGACGCAGTCAACCCAAAGCACCCCTCACAGAGGGGAGTTCCCCACACGTCAGCCCTTCTTGGCCCGCAAACGCCTCACCCAAAACACCAACAAAAGGACGATCACCACCCCAAGAACCCCCTTCTGAACGAGGACAACGTTCTGCTTCAACATCTCCAAACGGTCAGCCAAAAAGTACCCCGCTGCCGCCAACCCGCTGCCCCAAACCAAATGCCCCAAACCATTCACCAAGAAAAAGGTGCCCCAATCCATCTTCTGGATCCCCCAAAAAATCACGCTCGGATACCGGATCCCATAAATGAACCGCGCCGCAAACAACTGGAACGCCCCCATCCGCTGCGCAATCGCTTCAACCTTCGGCCCAAACCGCTGATACGCCGCATTCCCGCGAATCCGGTCGGCCCCACTCCGCGCAAGCCAGAACAACACTCCATCGTGTACCAAAGCCCCCGCATACGCTCCCGCTACCCCAGCCAAAAATCCGAACTTCCCCAAGCCCGCCGACGCGCCAACCACCAAGAACAGAACGTCCGTTTCCAGTAATCCCCAGACAAAGGCCGCGAATGGACCATACGTCGCCAATAACTGTCCGAGTTTTTCCTGCATAAAACGCTCCGCTCACCCAACGGACTTTTCCGGACAAAAGCAAGGCCATCTCCCAAGAGATAGCCCTGCCCACGTCAAACCAATCCCGCAATCACCCCCAGCAACCGATCAACATCACCCGCTCGATTGTACCCGTGCACCGCCACCCGGATGCGCCCCGCGTGATGCATCACCTCAATGCCGGCCTCCCTCAAAGCCGATGCCATCCGCTCCGATCGCTCGTGCCGAAACGCCACAATCCCGGACGGATTCTCCGCCGACCACCGACACAACGGAATGATCCCCAACCCGCGCAACCCCTCATCCACCTTGGCGACCAACGGGTCCGCATGCTCAGAAATCCGGTCAACCCCCACCGCATCCACATACCTCAGCGCAGCATCCAACGCGTAAAGCGAAATGAAGTTCGGCATCCCGACCGAAAAACTCGCCGCCCCAGCCTTGCTCACCGCGCGCTCAAAGCGGTCTCCATCAAACGCATTGGTCACATGATACCACCCCCCAGCTCGCGTGGTCAGGCGCTCAGACCCCCCTTCCGGAACCCCCACCACACACCCTCCGTGGATCCCCAAAGTCCACTTGTGCGTGCTCGAGATCACGATGTCCGCCCCCTCGCAATCCAAAGCCAGTCGCCCCAACGCCTGAGTCACATCCACCGCAATCACCGCCTCGGGCGCCAACGCTCGCACCGCCTCCACAAACCGACGCCACGCCAAGCGATGCCCATTGTAAAAACTCACCAACGAAACTTGGACCAACCGCGTCCCCTTCCCCAATAGCCGCTCCAGATCCGGCACCCGCAACTCCCCATCCACCGATCCCCATACCCGCATCACTGGCGGACAAGACATCCTCTGCCACGGAGTCGTGCCCGCAGGAAAATCCAGATCCGATACCACAACCTCGTCCTCACCCCCTAAATCCAGCGCCGATGCCAGAAGATTGTAAGCCTCAGAACTGCACGAACAGAACGAAACCTCCGCAGCAAGCATCCCGACCATCCGAGCAGAAACCTCACGACACCTCTCAACCGCCGCAAAATGACCGTCGCGCCCGCGCATCCCCAAAGCCTTGTCCCGCATATACTCACCCACAGCCTCATGCACAACCAACGGAGGGACACTTTCCGCCGCAGTGTTCAAATACGCCAACCCGTCCAGTGAGGGGAAATCACGCCGCAAAGAAATGTCATCCAACATAGACCCATCCCAAAAGCAGGTTCCGCCCCCGTCCCCACACCACTCGCACCGAAAAACAGCGCACAACCAAACCGACAAGGTCAGTTGCCAGTCCGTCCCCGGAACTCTTCCTGCAACTTCGTCCGCAACGCCTGCAACTCCAACTTCCGCCGCTCCTCCATGTCCTTGCGGATCCCAGCCTCCACCGCCTTGCGATCCTCCATGTACTTGCGCATGAACATTTTTTGATCTTCCGCCGACAGCTTCAGTCCCTCACAAGCCTGCGCAATCTCCTCCTGCACCTTCTTCCGGAAAACCTCCTCCCGGTTCCGCAGCGCCATCTGCTGGTCAGGCGTCATCTCAGACCACTTCTGCAAGTTCTCAAAAACCCGAGCGCGCTGCTCCTCCGTCAGACCCCGCAACCATTTCCGCATTCCCTCGAGATCCGTCACCTTGCCTCCCTTTTTCCCCTTCTCCGTCTTGTCCACCTTCTCGCCCTTCTCCCCCTTTTCCTTCTCCGCGCGAACCGTCTTGTCCACTTCACCACCCGAAGCCGGAACCGGTTCCCCCCCCCACGCAGACACTGAACCCAACAGCATCCCAAAAACGATCCCCGCCACTCCGCTCATCAAAAAATGTCTCATGTCGAGTCCCATCATGTCATCCCTCGGAAACCTGTCACCTCAAGCCCACCCGAGCTCATCCCCATCAGGTCCCCTCGTCACTGCGCCGAACTTTCCAACCACAACGCGTGCACATCCGTCTCCAACAACTCATCCAGATGCGCAATCAAGAACTGGTCACCCCCACTCAAATCAATCCCACTCGATTCCGCAAAACTCGCCAGCGCATTCACCTCCGCATTCACCCCACCCGCACGGGCCAAAAACAATGCCATCCCCGCCACCACAACCGAAGCAGCCACTCCCACCGCAACCCCCCACCACGCCGAACGCCGGAAGGCAACGCGCAAAACCTTCCGCTCACCCCTCACCACATCCATCACCCCTCGAACCACCGCATCCGATCGATCCTTCAAAACCTCACCCGACTCAACCACGCCGCGAGAACGCCCCAGTATCCCCCACAACAGGTCGTCCTTGGGAAAGGGCTCTTCCGTTTGATCCTCAGGTCTCATAAGCGTTTCAGGCAGTTTCGTTCAATCTGTCGCCGTTCACGGAAATCAAACACGCCCCCCATTCAAAAGTTGCGCACACCTCCAAAAGAAAAAAACGGCCCTCCCTCAAGGGCGACCGACCAACCCTCTGGCGCCGGTCCCTCCCGGCGCCTCACTCAATCAAGCGACCCCAACAATCAAGCCCCCACCTCCGCACGAGCATCCGCAGCCAGCGCCGTCGAGAGATAGCGCTCTCCCGTCGAACAAGCCACCGTGACAATCAACTTGCCCTTGTTCTCCGGACGCTTCGCCAACTCAACCGCAGCCCATACATTCGCTCCAGACGAGATCCCCGCAAGAATCCCCTCCTCCTTCGCCAACCGACGCGCCATCGCAAACGCATCATCATTCGTCACCGTGATCACTTCATCCACAACCGGCAAATGCAGGTTGTTCGGAACGAACCCAGCCCCCGTCCCCTGGATCTTGTGCGGCCCAGGCTTCACCGGCTCACCCGCCAAGGTCTGTGAAATCACCGGCGAGTCCTTCGGCTCAACCGCAACCGCCCTCATACCCGGACGACGCGGCTTCAACACCTCCGAACATCCCGTCAACGTCCCTCCCGTCCCAACCGCCGCAACAAGAATGTCCACCTTCCCATCCGTATCCTCCCAGATCTCCTCCGCAGTGGTCCTCCGATGGATCTCAGGATTCGCTTCATTGTTGAACTGTTGCGGCGTCCACGCATTCGGCGTCGAAAGCCTCAGCTCCTCCGCTTTCGCAATCGCACCCTTCATCCCCTCAGCACCCGGCGTCAAAACCAGCTTCGCCCCCAACATCGCCAGCAAAGTCCTTCGCTCCAACGACATCGTCTCCGGCATCGTCAGGATCAACTTGTACCCCTTCGCCGCGCAAACAAACGCCAAAGCGATCCCCGTGTTCCCACTCGTCGGCTCGATGATCACCGTATCCTTGTTCACCAACCCCGCCGCCTCCGCCGCCTCAATCATCGCCATCCCGATGCGATCCTTCACACTACCCAGCGGATTGAAAAACTCGCACTTCAAAGCGACCGTCGCCTCCAACCCCTCCGTGATATGGTTCAACTTCACCAACGGCGTGCGCCCCACGGTCTCAACGATGTTTTGATAGATTTTGCCCATAAATTTCTCGAAAGACCGCCATCCTCTCCCCCCCGTCGAGGATTGCAACCCTCCACTCCAACCCGCACAAATCCGCACGGTCGGCCCGTTGACTTGCCGCATCCGGAAACCTAGTGTCTGACGCTCTTCCCACATGTCGGCCCCTCACAAGATCAACCTCCTCTTCGTCTGCACTGGGAACACCTGCCGTAGCCCCATGGCAGAAGCCGTCTTCAAAGAGGCCTTCAGGGATCACCCCGAAGTCGAGGTCGCTTCCGCCGGCGTCGCCGCTTACGAAGACGGACCCGCAAGCGCCAATGCCATCGCCGCCGTCAAAGAACTCGGCCTCTCCCTCCACGGATTCCACTCGCGCCAACTCGCAAAACGCATGATCCGCGAGGCCACCCTCCTCCTCTGCATGACCGAAAACCACCGGTCTGCCGTGCGAAACCTCGCCCCAGAATCGGTCGAGAAAACATTCCTCATCGGCGAATTCCTCCCCGGATCCATCGATGGAAACTCCCCGCCAAAAGATATCTCCGATCCTTTCGGCCAAAACCTCGCAGCCTATCGACGTACCTGCGAACAGATCCAGCAAGCCGTACCCGCGCTCCGCGATTACGTGGACCTCCTCAAAGAATCCCCCTTCCCCCCGAAAAACGCCGCATCTCGGCGAAAAACAAAAACCGTAGCGATTCACGCCTCCGATACACCCATGAGTAACGAGAACCACCCCGCCACCACCGCACAACCCGTCCCTGGCCGCCCCCTGCGCATCGCCGTCGGCGCCGATCACGGCGGCTTCGACCTCAAACAAGCCGTACTCTCCCACCTCAACCTTTCCGGCCTCCTCGTCTCTGACTTCGGCGCGTACAACGCCGAAAGCGTCGATTACCCCGACTTCGCCCAAGCCGTCTGCAAAAGCGTCGCCGCAGGCGAATCCGATTTCGGTATCCTCGTGTGCAAGAGCGGCATCGGCATGAGCATCGCCGCTAACCGGTTCGCCGATATCCGCGCCTCACTCATCGCCTCCACCGACGACGCGCGAACCACCCGACAACACAACAACGCCAACGTCCTCTGCATCGGCTCCAATCACGTCCGACCAGAAAATGTAGGAGCCATCATCGACGCCTTCGTCTCAACCACCTTCGAAGGCGGACGCCACGAGCGCCGGGTCGAAAAACTCACCCACCTCTCCGATCACGCGTCCTCCGCCCTCGCATGCACCGATCCAGAAATCGCGGCTGCCATCCAGTCCGAGGCGCTACGCCAGTTCGAGAATATCGAACTCATCGCCTCCGAGAACTTCACCTCCAAAGCCGTCATGGAGGCCCAAGGATCGTGCCTCACCAATAAGTACGCCGAAGGCTACCCGGGAAAACGCTGGTACGGTGGATGCGAAAATGTCGATGTCGTTGAACAACTTGCAATCGATCGCGCAAAACGTCTCTTCAACGCGGAACACGCCAACGTCCAACCCCACTCCGGCTCCCAAGCCAACATGGCCGTGTACTTCTCCGTCCTCCAAACCGGCGACCGCATCCTGACCATGGACCTCGCTCACGGAGGGCACCTCACTCACGGAAATAAAGCCAACTTCTCCGGACGTCTCTTCGACATCGTTCACTACGGCGTCTCTCCGGATAACGAGCGGATCGATTACGATAACCTCGCGAAACTCGCCCTCGAAACCAAACCCCGCATGATCACCGCTGGCGCAAGCGCTTACCCCCGTGTCATCGATTTCGAACGCATGCGCGCAATCGCGGACTCCGTCGGCGCTTACCTCTTCGTCGATATGGCGCACATCGCCGGCCTCGTCGCTGCGGGCGTACATCCAACCCCAGTTCCTCTCGCCGACTTCGTGACGACCACCACCCACAAAAGCCTCCGAGGCCCTCGAGGCGGCCTCATCCTCTGCAAAGAAAAATACGCAAAAAGCATTGACTCCCAAGTGTTTCCAGGTGGACAAGGCGGGCCGCTTGAACACGTCATCGCGGCCAAAGCGGTGTGCTTCCTCGAAGCCCTCAAACCGTCCTTCACAACCTACGCTCAACAGATCGTTTCCAACGCATCAGCCCTCGCAGGCCGCCTCGCTGAACACGGTTTCCGCATCGTCTCCGGGGGAACGGACAACCACCTCATGCTCGTCGATCTCCGCCCGAAACATCTCAACGGTAAGCAGGCCCAAGAAGCCCTCGACCACGCCGGGATCACCGTCAACAAGAACGGGATCCCTTTCGATACCGAAAAGATCACGCTCGGCGGCGGAATCCGCATCGGCACCCCAGCCGTCACCACCCGTGGCATGAAGGAAGCTGAAATGACGCAGATCGCCGATCTCATCAACGAGGTCCTCTCAAACATCCAAGACCCCTCCGTGTTCCATCGTGTGAGAGAAAAAGTCCGCGCCCTGACCTGCAGATTCCCACTTCCATAAACATCGCTCAATCACAGGTCCATCTGTCCATCCCGAAAAGGCCGGCCCCGTGCCGGCCTTTTTTGCAGAACCTACCCCCAAAATATATGTCGGCTAAGTACATCATGATCGGCGGTTTCCTTGGTGCAGGAAAGACCACAACGGTCGCGCGCCTTGCCGAATACCTCACACAAAAAGGGCTCAAGGTCGGTCTGATCACCAATGACCAAGGCCGCGAACTCGTCGATACACAGATGCTCCGGAACCGCGGATTCGCGACAGAGGAGATCCCCGGCGGATGCTTCTGCTGCCGATTCAACTCCCTCGTGGACGCAGCCACAAAACTCACCGACACCACTCGCCCAGATGTTTTCATCGCAGAACCCGTCGGAAGTTGCACCGACCTCGTCGCCACCGTTACCTACCCGCTCCGAAGGATTTATGGAGACAGATTCCATATCTCTCCGCTGAGCGTCCTCTGCGACCCAGTACGGCTTCGCCGAATTCTGGGGCTAGACCAAGGATCATCCTTCTCACCAAAAGTCGCCTACATCTTCCTCAAACAACTCGAAGAGGCAGACCTCATCATTCTCAACAAGTCCGACACCCTCTCCACGGAATCCATCGCCTCCACAAAGGCCGCCCTCGAAAGCCGGTTCCCAGGAAAGCCCGTGCACACCATCTCCGCCCGAACCGGGGACGGCACATCCGAATGGTTCGATCACCTCATGGACTCTGAACAGACGGCAACCGCCGTCATGCAAATCGATTATGACACCTATGCGGAAGGGGAAGCGCTCCTCGGGTGGCTCAACGCGACGCTCCAACTCAAATCATCCTCCGACTTTTCGCCCGACAACTTCCTCCGCGAACTGGCTGAAGGAACAAGATCTCGCATCACCCGTCTCGGCGCAGAAATCGCACATCTGAAAATGACACTCAGCCCAGACAACGCTCTATCTGGAGACCTTGCCATCCTCAACCTCGTCCGTAACGACTTCGTCCCAGAGCTATCCCAAACCATCGGCACCGACATCCAGTCCGCCCAACTCATCGTCAACTGCCGCGCTGAGCTTGCCCCAGAGGACATCGCAACCTGTATCCGTCAAACCCTCGCCGATCTCACCAAAAGCCCTGCATTCGCCGCCGTAAAGACCGACATCGCCCATCTCGAACACTTCCGTCCCGGCAGACCAACGCCCACCCATCGAGACACCTAACCATCTCGCGGATAGGCTTTTCCTACCGAACCCCTCACTCCCGCCAAACTCACATCGCGTTCAATGCCGCGATGATCGCATCAAACCGCCCCTTCTGCTCCGCTTTGGTCATCGGCGCATTGTCGATCGCCATCTTTGAAGTCTCCACCACGTGTTCCGGCGGGAACTCCTTCGCAAATGAACTCAACGTACACGGACTCGCCGATCCGTATTTGATCCGAGAATCACACCACGTGATCGTCAAATTCCGCATCGCTCGCGTGATCCCAACATAAAGAAGGCGCCGCTCCTCATCGATGGTCCCCTCGAGCTTCGACCGCGAATGCGGTAACACCCCCTCCTCGAAGCCGATCAAATACACATTGGGGTACTCCAACCCCTTCGCCGCGTGCATCGTGATCAATGTCACGCCACCGCGATCCTCATCCTCCTCATCGTCAGCCTCCTGACGCAACATCATGTCGTCCAGGAACTCTCGCAAGCCGTACGACCCCTTGCGCTCCCTCTTCTCGAACTCCTGCGTGAAACCCGACAACAACTCGCGCACATTGTTCTCTCGCCCTTGAGCCTCCTCGACCGTCTTGCACGAACGCTTGATCTCCTCGTAATAACCCACCGCCTCCACCCACTCCGCCAAGACCTTCGGTTGATCCGCCAACGGCTCCAACATCCGACTCTCCGCCGCATCCATCATCTCAACGAAAGTCGATAACGCCCCGCGAGCACGCTGACTCAAGCCGGATAGGAACTCCGAGTCCTGGATGATCTTCCAAACACTGCACCCAGCGCGAGCAGAGGCCTCCGTCGCCGCCTCAATGGTACTTTCTCCAATGCCGCGCGGCGGCGTGTTGATGATGCGCAGCAACGACACATCGTCATCCGAGTTCAACAACACGCTCGCGTACGCCAACAGATCCTTGATCTCCCTTCGATCAAAGAAACTCTTACCGCCCACCACCCGATACGGCACCTTCAACTGCCTCAAGTTCTGCTCGATCAAACGGGACTGTTGGTTCGTGCGGAACAACACCGCAAAATCCTCCCATTTCAGATGCTCCGTCGCCTGCTTCAGATGGATCTCTCCCGCAATGAACTCCGCCTCCGCACGATCATCCAACATCTGGATCAGTCGCACAGGATCACCCTGATCCCTCGACGTCCTCAACCGCTTCGCACGTCGCATCGCGTTGTTCCGTATCACCGAGTTCGCCGTCTCCAAGATCGGACGCGTCGACCGATAGTTCTCCTCCAACTTCACCACCACAGGATTCGGAAAATGGCTCTCAAACTCCAAAATGTTGGTCACGTCCGCCCCACGCCACCCGTAGATCGATTGATCATCGTCCCCCACAACCGCCACATTCTGGCGCTCATCCGCTAACATCGTCACCAACTCCAACTGAAGCCGGTTGGTGTCCTGGAACTCGTCGATCATGATGTGCGAAAACCGCGCCTGCCACTTCTCGCGAACGTCCGGATTCTCCTGCAACAACCGCACAGCCAGGATCAAGAGATCATCAAAATCCACCGCATTCAGGGTCTTCAACTCCTCCTGATACCGGAGGTAAACCGCCGCCATCAACGTCTGATCATCCCCCGGCGATCGCTCCCGCAATCCCTCATTCTTCAACCGAGAAATCGTCGACTTCGCAGCATGCGGATCCAACTTCTCATCCCGCGCAGACACCTTCGTGATGATCTTCCGGATCAACCCGATCTGATCCCCCTCGTCGTAAATCGTGAAATTGCGTTTGTACCCCAACCGATCGATGTCCCCACGCAACAACCGCACACACAAGGCGTGGAAAGTACTCATCACCACCTGCTTCGCTTCCGCCTTCTCGATCATCCCCGCCAACCGCTCCCGCATCTCCTTCGCCGCTTTGTTCGTGAACGTCACCGCAAGAATCGCGTCCGGTGAAACTCCGTGAGCGATCAAATAAGCCACCCGAGCCGTGATCACCCGCGTCTTTCCCGTGCCCGCCCCAGCCAAGATCAGCAAAGGACCATCCGTCGTGCGCACAGCCTGCTGCTGCTCAGGATTCAAATCAAAAAGTCGGAACGCCATCGTCAAACATCGATCCTTCAATCCACTAATCCTACGCCTCCCCGCACGGAAGTCCGCTCGACTCCCGTGCGTCCTAGCGCCTCGAACGCGTCACTTCTTCCCACCCGTGACCTTCACGATGCGGAAACCGTACGCGTCCGACTCGCGATCCGGCAACGAATGGATCCGGCAGGACGACAGAAGCGCCACCTGCAACGAACCATTGTACCACGACCCACCCCGAAGCACTTTCGACTTCGCTCGCACGTTCCACGAATCCATACACCATTCCCAAACGTTCCCACCCAAATCGAACAGGCCATTCGAGTTCGCAGGGAAACTCGCAACAGGCGCAGTGTACTGGAAATCATCACGATACCCCTTGATCGCAACTTCAGATCCCGTCTCCTCACCAGTGTAATTCCCCGAACCTTTCGCTGGTGGCCATGCACCGCCCCACGGGAAATGGTCGATGTTCCCCGAATCCCGAGCCTCAGCCGTGTTACCAAGCTCCTTAGGCAAACCCACCGCATCACTCCACTCCTTATCATACGGCAAACGATACGACTCGTTCTTCGTCAACAACTTCGACTTCTGCTCCCTTTCGGTCAACCACCGGCAAAATGCCATCGCATCCTCCCAACTCACAAACACGACCGGATGATCCGGGGTCTGCTCAAAGCCAGGACTCTTCCAATGGTTCCGCTTCAACTTCGTCTCCTCAGCGAACACCGAATAGTCCTTCACCCGAGTCTCGTGCGTCGCCATCATCACATCCCCCACCTGAACAAACCGCATCCCCAAACTGTTCTCCGTCGGCGTTGGCTTCGCCGGCGCCTTCGCAGCTTTCAAACTTTCCCAGTCGGTCAACGCAAGATGGAGATCCTTCTCCGCAGCCGTCATGCTTTCTTGGATACCCTTGATCTCCACATCCTTGTCAGCTAACTGCTTCAACAAATCATCTCGCTGCTGATTCTTACCCGATGACTTCGGGAACGAGGCCAAAATCTTCTCCAACTCAGCTCGTGAAACCTCCGCCTCCTTCATGCGATCACGGAAACGCATCAGCCGATCCGTCAACGCTTCCATCTTGCGCTCCGCAACCTTCAGTTGCTCAGGACTCACGGCAACAATCCCATCTTCTGTCGGCTTCGGCGGAACCGGCGGCGGCATCGACTCACCCGGCTTTGTTTCGCGGGAAGCCGGCCCTGTCGGCGGAACCGGTGGCAAACCCGTGTCCGTATCATCCCCATCCTTCTTCGGAGTGCCAGGCTGCAAGGCGGATAACTTCGTGCTATCCTCCTGAGAGAGCGGCGGTTGGAAGTTGATGTCATTCCCTTTCGGAGCAGAAGGAGCAAGCGCCGTCGAGTCTTTGCCCCCCTCTTCACCTGCGTTAGTCGACTCCCCAACTTTCACCTCCTCACGAGGGATCCCAAAATACGCTCCCACCCCTAATCCAACCACCACCACCGCAGCAACCCACAAGCCCGCGCCACGCTTGCGCTTCGGCGTCACATCCTCCGTCAATGGCTTCTTCGAGCCCAACGGCCGCGAAATCTCACGAACACCAGCCTCCTCACGCCCCTCCTCGTCAAACACATCCGAACCACCCCCCACCTTGGAGTCTCGCGTCTCGGAAATCACCGTGTCCGGAGTCGAATTCGTCCCGAACAAAGCCTCCAACTCCGCAATGCTCTGCGGACGATCCGCAGGATTCGGCGACAACCCCGCCAAAATCGCCCTCTCCCACTGAGCCGGAATGATCGCCGCGCGAACCTGCGCCCGCAACCGTTGCCCAATCAAACCTAACCCCTTCCCCGATCGGATCTCCGCCTCAATGTCGTCCGCCTCAAAGGGCGTCTTGCCCGTCACCAAATTGTAAACCGTCGCAGACAACGCGTACACATCGTCCACCACCGTCGGCGTCGCCCCATCCAACACATCCGGAGGTGAATACGCAGAATTCTCCCCAGAAGCATCCACCCGCCGCAACGCATCCGTCACCAACCGACTGATGCCAAAATCACACATGAACAGATGCCCAGATGGCTCCAAAATCATGTCCATCGGCGTCACATCCCCATGCACCACCCCAATCGAGTGCACCTCTTTCAGCGTGTCCATCAGCGGCTGTAACCAGCGGATCGCCGCATCCGAGTCGAAATGCCCACCCGTCTGCTCCTGCAACATCCGGGTCAAAGACTCCCCAGTGAACGTGTCCATCACCATCCCCGTCCAATCCGGCTCCTCAACCAACTCGATCACCCGCAATATGTTCGGGTGAATCAACTGCTTCGCTTTCCGGATCTCCGCACGCAAATCCGAGATCAACTGCGGATCCAAAGCCACATCGTTCGGGATGAAATGTAACGAAACCTCCTTGCCCGTCACCTCGTCGTCCGCAATCCACACCATCTCGTCCCCAATCGCCGTCGGTACCGCCCGCTTCAGCGTGTACACATTCGCCAACTTCTGGCCCGCTTTCAAAACCTCAGGGTCAAAAGTCGCCACCGGAAAACTCCGACCCGATCCCGAACCAGAACTCCCTGAGGATGTTGCGCCATCGAAGGAACCCGTATCAGAAAAGTCGCCTTCGGAACCCCCCACTTCATCGGGGCTCTGTGAGTCAGAAAAATCGTCAGCCATCGCGACCTTCACTAGCAGAAAACAGTCCCAAGCCGCTATGGTTTTTTCCCCAACCGCTGCGGTTGCCGAATCCTGTTCTCAGCCACACCCTCCTACCCCGTCCATTCATCCCATGACCCCTCTTTCCGAAACCGCTCTCGTCATCGTCGGACACGGATCCACCCAAAACCCCGACTCCAGCGCACCAACCCTCGACCACGCCGCAACGCTTCGCAGCCTCAGCGCCTTCCGCGAAGTCCACTGCGCCTTCTGGAAAGAAGAACCCAGCCTCCGCCAAGTCCTCCATATGGTGGATAGCGAAACCATCTTTGTTGTTCCTAATTTTATTAGTGAAGGATACTTCACCCGCACTGTGATCCCGCGCGAACTCGAACTCTCCGGTCCCGTCTCGCGCATCGGAGAAAAAATTATCCATTACTGCGAACCAGTCGGAAACCACCCCAAAGTTACCCAACTCCTCCTCAAACGCGCCAAAGAGGTCGCCGGAAACTTCCCTCTCGACCAAACCAGCCTCCTCATCGTCGGCCACGGCACCGACCTCAACGACAACTCCGCTCTCGCAGCAAAACGCGAGGTCGAAAAGATCCGCGAACTCGCCATCTTCGGCGAAGTCCTCAACACCTACATGGAAGAAGCTCCTCTCATCGCCGAATGGGATACCCTGTCCTCACTGCCATACGTCGTCGTCGTCCCCTTCTTCATCGCCGATGGCCTCCACTCCTACCAAGACATCCCCGTCCTTCTCGGCATCGAAACCGAAACCGGAGCTGCCGCCAGCCAACGCGAGGTGTTCCGGAACAACCCCTACCACCTCCGACAGAAGCACCTCGCGTACGCCAGCGCCATCGGGACCGAACCCGATTTCGCCCAAGTCATCCTCGATCAGGTCCAACAAACCCTCGCTGCCCCCTCCCAACCCTAAGCCTCTCCCAACCATGCCACGAAACCTCACTGCCACCCTCAGTTCCTGGCTCCAACAACCGCAAACCCGCATCGGACAGATCACCATCTCGCGCCCCACCGACACTCCATCCACCTTCGAACTGAGACACTGCGACGACCTCCACTCGAATCCCGACCTCCTCGAAACCCACACCGATCCGGAATCCGCAAGAACCCTCTCGTCCTTGGACCAATCGGGAGAATATCGCCCCCTAAAAACCGCTCCCAACCTCCGCAAAGGATGGAGACTCCTTCTCCCCTCACCCGAAGCGCTGCGCATCGCCCTCGACCACTTCTATCCCGCGATGACCGCGTTGTTCGCCTCACAAAACAACCGCTCGCTCACACCAGTCCCGCTTCGAGACACCCTGAACCGGCAGACCGGAATGTATGCCGCAACAAAACGCCTCACCGAGTCGGAAGCATACGTCCTCGTCTGCACCGCTTGCCACGACTCAAACTGCTTGAAAAAAGTCCTCTGGACGCTCGACGGCACCAATGAGTTTCTCGGCCTGCCTCCCGACCAGCGAACCTTCGCCGCCAACGAACACCCGAACGAAATCCCCCTTCTCTGCCACGAAGCCTGCAACATTCTGGTCGCAAAAGCGCGAGAAGTGGTCAAAAAACGTGAACGGGCCGCCGCAGCGCTTGAGCAAACCTCACCCTGACCACGCCCGCTCACCAAAGAGCCCGTGCCAGCACCCGCAAAAAAAAATACATCTCCCTCCGCCCTCAGGGCCGACGCTCTCTGGTGCCCTGATCAAGGGCTCATCAAACATGCGGGAGTTGTCCTAAAGGACGAACACGTCCTTTTCGCAGGCCCTTGGGAACGATGCCTCGAGCATCTGACTCCCACCTCCCCCATCACAACCCTCGGCCCAGTAACCCTCCTGCCGGGTCTCATCAACGCGCATACCCACTTGGACTATTCCTCGATGCGCTTCGCCATCTGCCGCCCGAAAAGTTTCACCGGCTGGGTTCAGAAACTGAACTCCATCAAACGACAGCTCGACCCTCCCATGTGCCTCGATGCCATCCGACGCGGCTTCGAAGAAGCGCTCGCTTTTGGCACAACCTCCCTCTGCACCATGGAGGCCTTCCCCGAGCTGATGCCTCACATCCCCCCGCCACCCATCCGCACCTGGTGGTGCTACGAAATGATCGATGTTCGCCATCGGAACACCCCTGAAGAGGTCGTCGAGGGAGCCCTCCGATTCTTCGGAGATTGGCAAGACCCCCTCAGCCACTCCGGCCTCAACCCCCACGCACCGTACACCGCCTCCGCTCCGCTCTTCCGACTCGCATCAGAGTGCAGCGAAAAACTGGAACTCCTCCTCACGACCCATGTCGCCGAATCCGCCGAAGAATGGGACATGTTCGCCCACGGTTCCGGCCCACTCCACGAGTTCCTCGCAAGTATCGGTCGCCCCATGGACGACTGCGGCCACACCACCCCTTTCCAGAAGTGGTTCGAGAACCGTGGATCCCAGCGCTGGCTCCTCGCACACGTCAACAAACTCTCCGAAACCGACCTCCAAGACCTCGCCTCCCTCCCAAAAGAGACCCGCCCAACCATCGTGCACTGCCCAGGCAGCCATCGTTACTTCGATCACCCCAACTTCCCCTACGCCGAACTCGTGGCCGCCAACATTCCCGTGTGCCTCGGAACAGACTCCCTCGCGAGCACCGATTCATTAAGTCTCTTCAGCGAAATGCGCTCCGCATCCCGCACCCTCACCAAAGACCCCGACCAACTGCTGCGAATGGTCACGTCCATCCCCGGCGATATTCTCGCCCCAAAAACTGCCCTCGGAACACTCCGACAAAACGCCCCCGCAGACCTCATCGCTCTCCCAATCGTTGCATCGTCTCCCCAAGAAATTGTCGACTATGAAGAGCGCGTGCCTTGGGTCATGCTCCGAGCTCAAACCATCGTCAACCGACTCTAACTCCTAACCTCCCGTGTTCCCACCCCTCACGTTGAACACCACCAGACTCCTCCTTGCGTTTCTCCTCGTCCCGTTAGCGCAATCCGCGGAGCCATCGAAAAAGAAACAGACCGCTCCGTCCAAGCGGCCCATTCCCACCAAGCCGGTCGCAGCGCCCCCCGCAAAAGCCCCTCAACCCTCCGCCCTCCCCCCAGAATCTCCCGGAGACGCGCTCGGCCTCGCCGCGCGAGGCGCCATCTGCATCAACGCCGGCACCGGAGAAGTGGTGTTTGAAAAAAATGCGGACGAAGCCTTTTACCCCGCAAGTACCACCAAGATGATGACCGCTCTTCTCGTCATCGAATCCGGTAACCTGGACGCAGACGTCGTCATCCAGAATGAAGACGCTGCCGTCGGAGAAAGCAGCCTTTCCGTCAAACCCAACGAGCAGATCCCTCGAATGCAGATGCTCTACGGCCTCATGCTCAAAAGCGCGAACGATGTCGCCCACGCCCTCGGCCGAGATAACGCAGGAACCATGGCAAAGTTCGCCGAGAAGATGACCATCCGCGCCCGCGAACTCGGCTGCACCAACACCCATTTCACCAACCCGCACGGCCTCCATCACCCCGACCACTACGCATCCCCTCGCGACCTCGCCACTATCGCAAGAGCCGCCATGCAAAACCCCGTCTTCCGGCACCTCGTCAGCAGCAAATCCGCGAAATGGACCTCGTCCAGTGGGTCATGGACCCTCTCCAACCACAACCGTCTGCTCGAAAAATACCCCGACTGCAACGGCATCAAAACCGGTTACACCATCCCAGCCCAACAAGTCCTCGTCAGCTCCGCTTCGCGAAACGGCCTGAATGCCATCGCCGTCGTCATGCACACCAACAAACCCGGCATCTGGGAAGACAGCGCCAAACTGCTCGACCTCGTGCTCGGACCAACGCAGCTCAAAGAGTCCGAACCGAGCAGCGCCCAAAAAAAAGCGCAGCCCACCACCAAAAAGCCGCGCTGACCGTCGCCCCACCCGCTCAGTTCCGCGTTGACACATTGTCGCAGTGCTGGTGCGTTATTCCCGCCGCACCCTGCCCATGCAGGGTCGCGCAGTTCCAACCCAAAACCATCAACACCCCTCAAATACAGAATGAGCACTGTGGATAACCCAAGTCAGGGCGCTCAAGCGCCAAACGCGAACCGCCTCCTCTGGGCCGGTTTCATGGCCATCCTCGCCGCCGGCGTCGGCTTCGCACTCCGCGGAGGCATCTTCCCCCTCTGGGCCAAAGAATTCGGATTCAGCGCAACCCAGCTCGGCGAAATCGGCGGAGCCGGATTCACCGGATTCTGCTTCGGCATCATCCTCGGTGGCGTCGTCGTCGATAAACTCGGGTACGGCAAACTCGTCGCCCTCGCCCTCATCGGTCACATCGCCTCAGCCATCGTGACCTTCCTCGCATCCACCCCCGAAAACGCGTACGACTACCTCAAACTCGGGATGTTCATCTTCGCCTACGCGAACGGAACCCTCGAAGCCGTCGCCAATCCGCTCGTCGCAACCGTCTTCCCACAGAACAGGACCCATTACCTCAACATCCTGCACGCCTCCTGGCCGCTCGGAATGATGGTCGGCTCCGTGGCTAGCTACATCCTCGGTTCAACCCTGAACCTCGGCTGGAAAGGCCAGCTCGCATTCTACCTCGTCCCAACCGTGGCGTACGCCGTCATGTTCCTCGGACAAAGCTTCCCCAAATCTGAAGCCGCTGAAAAAGGCGCCAGCTTCGGCGAGATGTTCAAAGACATCGGGATCCTCGGGTCCGTCGTCGCCTGCTACCTCCTCTCCCAGTTCTTCGGCGGCGGTACCACCGGCTACGCCATCGGCGCTGCACTCCTCCTCATCGTAGGCATCATCACCAAGTTCTCTTTCGGATCCGTCCTCCTCTTCATCCTCTTCATCACCCACGCTCTCGTCGGTGCAGTCGAACTCGGAACCGATGGCTGGATCGAAAGCATCACCGGAAACCTCTTCACTCCGGATCAAGGAAAACTCCTCTTCTTCTACACCTCCGCCATCATGTTCGGCCTGCGCTTCTGCGCACACTTCATCGAACATAAACTCGGTGTCAGCCCCGTCGCCCTGCTCTTCATCTCCGCGTCCATCGCATTCGTCGGACTCCGCCTCGCAAGTGGCATGGAAACCTTCGCCATCGCCCTCGTCGCGCTCGGAATCTACGCCCTCGGCAAAACCTTCTTCTGGCCCACCATGCTCGCCGTCGTCGGCGACCGCTTCCCGCGCTCAGGCGCCGTCGCAATGTCCATCATGGGCGGAATCGGTATGCTCTCCGCCGGACTCATCGGCGGACCCGGCCTCGGCTACTCCAAAGACCGCTTCGCTTCCGAAGCCCTCAAAGCCGACGCTCCAGCCGCCTACGAAACGGCAAAGGCAGAAAAACCTGCGAAGTTCCTCTTCCTCGATGAAGTCACACCCATCGACGGGAAAAAACTCGAAGAAGCCAAGGGCGCAGCAAAAGAGAACAAAGCAGACGAAACCCAACAGGCTATCGTGAAAGCCAACCAAAAAGGTGATCGCGAAACCCTCAAGGCAGATGCCTTCATCCCCCTCACCATGGCAGCAATCTATCTGCTGCTCGTTCTCTTCTTCAGATCGATCGGCGGCTACCGCGCCCTGAAAATCGAAGAACAAGTCTAACGGAGTATCCTTCCAAAAGGCCGCACGGTTTCGTGCGGCCTTTTTTTTTGCAAATCCCCCACGTCACTTTTCGCAAAAATAAATTCAAAAAAAACAGGCGTAACCCAACAGATGTCCAATGCTCTGTGCTACGTTGCCGGAATGAAAAGATCCAGTTCCCCCCGCCTAGAAGCCGCTCGCCATCGCTCCCTGCCCTCCCTCGCTACCCACAATCCCCTCAATCCCCTCAATCCCCTCAATCCCCTCACCTCGATCCATCGGCTCTGGAGCCGGATCAGCCGCACCTTCTCGCGAAACCATCCGCCGACCACCGCAAAAGTCCAACCCCTCCTCGCCCTCCGATTCTCAGACGATCATCAAAAGTAGATCCCAAAAATCGGACCCCCGCATGGATGTGCCCCGCTCACACCCACCCGCCCCCACAGATCCGATCGAGCTGGTTTGCGGCAACGTGTCACCTCAAAGCAGACTGCCACAGCCGGAGTCAAAAGAAGCCGAGTCTCTCACACAAGCGCTCAACGCTACCGAAACAGCGGCGGCCCAGAGCGCCCCGTCACTCCCCGTTCAAATGCCGGATCGCTTCGCGAATCGCAGGCAC
>CAZAZT010000024.1:0-34677 GCA_964489645.1 uncultured Chthoniobacteraceae bacterium
TCAAGGGGTTTATGACGTCAAAATCACCGAACAGGTCGGAACCGCTGCCGGCTACTTCATCTTCAGCCGAGGCGCCGCGTTGGACCTCTTCCAACCGGTCAAGATCGTCAGTCCTCTCAAAGATTTGACCGTTTACGACGGCGATGGAGCTGGGTTCGAGGTCCTCGCATCCGCGAGCTCTCCCATCACCTACAGTTGGACTCTCAATGGGAAACCGCTCGTCGGGCAATCCGGCAGCCGCTTCGTCTTGCCGGCCGTGAAACCGGGCAGCGCTAGCGGAGACACCTACTCCGTATTGGTATCTGACGGTAAATCCAGTGCCTCGAGCAGCGCCAAACTGACGGTCCTCGTCAGGTCCGCCTCCCAGAAACCGGCTGTATCAAAACCGAAAGTCACTGCGTCGACCGCCACCAAACGTGCAAAACAGATCCGCGTTTACTCGGTTGAAGCCAGACCTGTGGCCAATGCTGCGCCCTTCGAAGGGAGCGTCTACCTCGACGCAATCACCGAATCCGCAGTGGTCTCGGAATCCACCGGCAGGGTGATCTCGACCGTTCGCCTACCAGCCAACGGCGTCACCCATGATCCCGCATCGGTCTCCTCCCAGACAGAGGGGCTCCGCTTGCGATTCCAATCGGATATGGGAACCGAGTCCTGGAACCTTCAAGGACCGGCAACCACCGTTTCAGCCGACTCCGCCAGCGGATGGATGGCCCACTCGCTCGTCGGTCTACGCACCGTTCGCGATTCGCAAGGCAAGCTCCTCGGAACATGGATGGTCACCCTGCGGTTCGAAGAAGTCATCTCGTCCCTGCCTTCATCAGCCCCTTCATCAAGCCGATGATCCGCTGAACCCTTCGGCGATCAGTCCTTCTTCAAAAACATGAATCCCGTTAAACCCCGCCTCGCATTCCTCAGCACACTTCTCCTCTCCACAGCAACCCTCTTCGCCGAAAACCCGAATGAGTTGACCGATGCCCAGAAAGCGGAAGGCTGGAAGCTGTTGTTCGACGGAAAATCGTTGTCAGGATGGCGCGGATACAAATCCGAAAGCGTTTCCCCACAGTGGCAAGTCATCGATGGAGCAATCACACTCACCGCCGGAAAGGCAGGAGACGTGATGACCGTTGAGGAGTTCGACAACTTCGAACTCACCTTTGAATGGCGGATCTCGGCCGGCGGAAACTCAGGGGTCATCTACCGCGTTGGCCTTGGTGAAGCCGCCAGCTACAAGACCGGTCCCGAATACCAGATCCTCGATAACAAAGACGCAAAGGACAACAAACTGGACAACCACCTCGCAGGGTCGCTCTATGACATCGGTTCCGGCGTCGCTCGCGATGCAGCGAAGCCCGCAGAGGAATGGAACTCCTCCAAAATCATTGTCAAAGATTGGAAGGTCGAACACTGGCTCAATAACCGAAAACTGGTCGAACTCGATCTCGCCTCGCAAGACGGACGCTCAGCTCTCGCACAGAGCAAGTTCAAGGATTGGCCAAAGTTCGCTTCCCTGATGAAAGGTCACATCGCCTTCCAAGACCACGGGAATGTTGTGTCCTACCGATCCATCAAGATTCGAACGCTCAAGTGATCCAGTCATGTCCACTCCGACCAACGTGCTTGGAGGCCCTCTGCAAATCTGTTGCTCCGACCCGCTGACCGGTTTTTTCCGAGACGGATTCTGCCGGACTGGCCCCCATGATCACGGACTTCACACGGTTTGCGCGGTCATGACTGAGGCATTCCTTGCCTTCACCCGTGAAAACGGGAACGACCTGTCCACTCCCCGACCAGAGTTTTCGTTTCCGGGTCTGATTCCAGGGCAACGCTGGTGCCTCTGCGTCCAGCGTTGGATCGAAGCCAAGGATGCCGGTTGCGCTCCCCCCGTGATTCTCGAAGCCTGCCATCTCAGCGCGCTGGAGTTCGTCGACCTTGATGACCTCAAAACCTTCGAGGCCCAATAAAAAAGCCGCCCGTCTCCGAGCGGCTTTGTTCAGTCAAACCAAGATACGAACCGATCAACCGATGACCTGCGCGTTGAACAGGTTCTCCAACATCTCCTGTCTCCCGCTCGCCAAAACCGGTGCAGTGATGGACTGCGCATAAGCATCAAGTTCGTCAAGCGACGTCGCACCGGACTCCACCTTGGCTCCCATCCCAGCATCAAAACTCGAGTAACGGTCCTTCACAAAGCCCGAAAGCTTTCCGCTCTGCAGGATCCGATGCGCCGCCTTCAAACCGAACGCAAACGCATCCATCCCACCGATATGCGCATGGAAAAGGTCCTCCGGAAGGTGTGATTCACGACGACGCTTCGCGTCGAAATTCAACCCGCCAGTGGTCAAGCCACCCATCTTGAGAATTCTCAGCATGATGTTCGTCGTCAGGTAGATGTCCGTAGGGAACTGGTCGGTATCCCACCCCAAAAGCGTGTCGCCGCGATTCGCGTCAACCGATCCCAACGCACCCGCCGCAATCGCAACCTCCATCTCATGCTCCATCGAATGCCCTGCGAGCGTCGCATGATTCGTCTCAAGGTTGAGCTTGAAATGATCTTTCAAACCATACTCCCGCAGGAAGTTAAGACACGCAGCAGCGTCCGAGTCGTACTGATGTGTGGAAGGCTCCCGAGGCTTCGGCTCAATGTAGAACTGCCCCGTGAACCCGATCTTCTTGGCGTGATCAACTGCCATATGCAACAACGCAGCAAGGTGATCCAACTCGCGCTTCATGTCGGTGTTCAGAAGCGTTGCATAGCCCTCCCGTCCACCCCAAAACACGTATCCGGATCCTCCGAGGCGATGCGTCGCCTCGAGTGCATGCTTCACCTGTGACGCCGCATAAGCAAAAACGTCGGCCGACGGGGAAGTCGCCGCGCCCTGAGCGTAGCGGGGATGCGCGAACAGACATGCCGTCCCCCAAAGCAAACGCTTGCCCGTGTTGCGCTGCTGAACCTCCAGTGCATCCACCACCTTCTCCAGATTCCGGTGCGTCTCAGCTAACGTCGCCCCCTCTGGCGCCACATCGCGGTCGTGGAAGCAATAGAATGGGATGGTCGACTTCTCGAGAAACTCGAAGAACACCGGTACGCGATCCAATGCGTTCTGCAACGACTCCGAATGATCATCCCAAGGCATCAAGGCGGTCGGCGCGCCAAATGGATCAGACAACCCATTCCGCATCACGTGCCAGTAAGCAGCACCGAACCGAAGATGCTCTGCCATCGTCTTGTCGCCCACCTTTTCCTCCGCACAGTAATGCCGGAAAGCGAACGGGTTATCGGAATTCGGACCCTCATACTTGATGACGGGAACATCTGGGAAGTGACTCATAACGCAGTGGAACTCAAGGTGACCGCTCCCCAACCCTCCGCACCATGCCGAGCGTGGAACGAGCGCTCAGGAAAAATGTCGGGTCCAACCACGGATTGCATCCGAACGCTTTGTTTGACAGTAATACGCCATGGCAAGACCCACCATGGCGCAAGTTGCTCAACTCATCGGTGTATCAAAAAACACCGTGAGTCTCGCGCTTCGGAACAGCCCGCGCATCCCGCCTGATACCCGAGACCGTGTCGCTCAGGCCGCAGCCCAACTCGGCTACCAACGAAACGCAGCCGTCGGCGAACTCATGGCCGAACTGCGACGAACAGGATCCTCCCGCTTCACCCCAACCCTCGCTCTGCTCAATGCGAACGAGAACAAGAACGCAACAAGGGAACACCCCACTGTTCCCGTTTACTTGCGCGGCGTGCAAAAGCGGTCCCATCAACTCGGATATTCTCTCGACGAGTTCTGGCTCCATGAACCCGGCATGACCGGCCGTCGACTCGCCTCCATCCTCAGAACCCGCGGCATACGGGGTGCCGTCATCGTCGGACTCCTCCACGACCACCGGCTTCCGCAGCAGATGCGCCCCCTGTGGGATGAGATTCCCGCCACCGTGACCGGCGTCCGAGTCCGCGATCCCCAGCTCTCCTTCGCTGGCTCTGATCAGTTCGCACTCGCCCTGCAATCCTACGAAAAGGCCTGGCGCCTCGGATACCGCCGCCCGGCTCTCATCCTCGATCCGGTCATTGACACCCTCCTTGATGGTCGGTTCACCGGAGGCTTCCTCATCGGTGAAAAACAACACCGCCCCGCCGAATCCCCCATCCCGCCCTTCACCGAGATCGAACAAGCCCGACGCGATCTCGCGCCCTTCAAGCACTGGCTTGACGCCCACCGTCCAGACGTGCTCTTCACGCTCTACCACGAGACAGCCAAGTGGCTGCAGCGGTTGAACCTCCGCGTCCCTCATGACATCGGTCTCATCCAGTATGAATGGCGATCCGACCACCCAGACTGGGCGGGAATGGATCAACGCAACGATCTCGTCGGCGAAGCGGCGGTCGACCTCGTGGTCAGCATGATCCACAACGGCATCACAGGCATCCCCTCCCAGCCCGTCGCAACGCTCGTCTCCAGCCAATGGGTAGACGGCAAAACCGTTCGTCCCCTCGCCAGAGGCCGGAGCATCGCCCCGCCCAAAAGCCGGACGGCTCGCTGAGCCATCCTTTGCCGCATCCCGCCAATCGTACTCAAGCGACCGAACTGTTCCCTGAGTCTCCCGCACAAGAACCGATTCCCATCGGAGCTTTATCCGCTCGGGATTTCGCCTAAGCTACCTCCTCCTCGATTGGTCAGTCCTAGCGAATCGACCTGTCATCCAAACTCAGAACATGAAACGAATCCTTCCCCTCCTACCACTCGCCCTCATCGGCACCTCTCCACTCACCGCGGTCGCAGATCCCGTATGGATCTGGTCCAAAAAGAATGCGGAGAATAACGAGAAAGCCGACTTCCGCACCTCGTTCAAAGCACCAAGTGACCTGAAATCAGCCACCCTCAAATTCACCTGCGACAACGGTGCCAAGGCAATCCTCAATGGGAAGGTCGTCGGAGAAAACCCCGACTGGCAACAACCCACCAGCGTCGACGTCAAAAAAATCCTCGTCTCCGGCAAGAACGAGATCGTGATTGAGGCAAAAAACCAAGGGGGCGTCGCCGCTCTAGTTGCCGTTCTTGAAGTGGAGGACGCCTCAGGAAACAAATCCACCCTCCTCGAGACGAGCGATAAGTGGGAATCCACCCAGCACGGAAACTCCGACTGGAAACCAGCGGTCACCGTCGGGAAATACGGGGTCAGTCCTTGGGGCGACGCCCTGTCGGGAAAACCCAACAAAGGAGGCAGCCCCGCCTCCACGTTGCCGGATGAGATCTCTGCACCCGCCGGCTTCAAGGTCCAACACCTCTACACGGTTCCAAAGCCCGACCAAGGCTCATGGGTTTCGATGACGGTCGATCGCAAAGGTCGCCTCATCTGCGGAGACCAATACGGCGCCCTCTACCTCGTCACCCCACCTGCAATCGGGCAATCCGGCGAGACCAAGGTGGAACTGCTCGATGTGAACATCGGCGGAGCGCACGGTCTGCTTTATGCCTTCGATTCTCTTTACGTCCTCCTGAACGAAAAGGGATCCCCCAAGGCTGCAGGCAAAACCACAGGCCTCTACCGCCTCAAAGACAAGGACGGCGACTGCCATTTTGATGAACCCGTCCTCCTCGCAGAAACCGCAGGCGGTGGAGAGCACGGCCCCCACTCGATCCAGCTCTCGCCCGACGGCAAAAGCATCTACTTCAACGGCGGCAACCACGTTGACCTTCCGAAAAACCTCAACGCATCGCGTCTCGCCAAGAACGCATGGGACGAAGATCACATCCTACCTCGCATGTGGGATGCAAATGGGCACGCTCGCGGCAAACTCGCTCCCGGCGGTTGGATCTGCAAAACCGATCCCGAAGGCAAAACCGTGGAACTCATCTGCATGGGGTTCAGGAACCAGTTCGACTTCGCGTTCGACGGAGCTGGTCGCATGTTCACCTACGACGCAGACATGGAGTGGGACATCGGGACCCCTTGGTATCGCCCAACACGGATCAACCATTGCGTGAGCGGTGCAGATTTCGGTTGGCGAAGCGGAAGCGGCAAATGGCCCAATCATTACCCAGATAGTTTGCCGTCGTGCGTCGATATCGGCCCAGGATCGCCCACCGGCGTTGCATCGGGCGTGGGAGCCAAGTTCCCAGCAAAATATCAGCGAGCCATCTTCGCCAACGATTGGACCTACGGAACCATGTACGCCATCCACATCGAACCCACAGGGGCGGGTGTGAAAGCGAAAAAAGAGGAGTTCATCTTCGCACGCCCCCTACCACTCACCGACGTCATCATCCATCCAAAGGATGGTTCGATGTACTTCATGATCGGTGGTCGCAAAACTCAAAGCGCCCTCTATCGAGTGACTTATGAAGGCCCAGAAAGCACCGCTCCCGCGCCAGCACTCGCATTGACCGATCTGGAAAAGCAACGCGAGGAGATCGAGAAGCTCCACGGCGTAGCCGCCTCTCCGGAAGCGATCGCCAAGGTCTGGAGCCACCTCGGTTCAAACGACCGCAACCTCCGATTCGCGGCGCGCGTCGCCTTGGAACATCAGCCCGTCGCCTCATGGATGGAGAAGGCTCTGGCAGAAAAGGATACGCAAACGTTGATCGAGTCGATGATCGCGCTCGCGCGCCTAGGGCGCACCGAGACGCATGTTGAGAAGCCGGATCCCGCAAAGAAACCCGCTGCGGGAGCTTCCGCTGCAGCAGTCGGCCCAACCAGTGGTGAAGACGCAAAGCTGCAAGTTCGCATCCTCGATGCCCTCGCACGGATCGACTTCGCCAAACTGAATGTCGACCATCAACTACAGCTCGCACGCGCTTACCAACTCGCCTTCACCCGACTCGGCAAGCCTGACACCGCGACCGCCGCAAAAGTGGCTCAGCGACTCGACGCCGTCTATCCATCAAAAGATGACGCACTGAACCGCGAACTCTGCCAACTCCTCGTGTTCCTCGACTCGAAGCAGGTGGCCGCGAAAACCCTCGCCCTCATCGCCACCGCTCGCGCCGACGATGCAGCCATCGCGTCCGACGCTCTTCTCGAGCGGAACGGCGGGTATGCACGCGCAGCCCAAGACGCTCAGGCAAGCCGCCCAAATAGCCAACAGATCAGCCTCATCTTCGCGTTGCGGAACTGTAACGCCGGCTGGAACCCTGAACTGCGTAAAACCTTCTTCTCCTGGTTCCCGGTCATCCAGAAGTGGAAGGGAGGGAACAGCTTCAAGGGGTTCCTCGAGAACTCCCGCAAAGAGTCTCTCGCCCTCGTCACGGCAGAAGATGAGCGCGCAGCCCTCGACAAACTTTCCCAGAACAAGGAAAGCGGACTGCCCGCAAACATCACCCCACCAAAAGGCCCCGGCCGCGCCTACTCCACCGAAGACATCGTCAAACTGACCTCAGGCGGATTGAAGGGGCGTGATTTCGCCTCCGGAAAGAATCTGTACGCCGCAACCATGTGCGCCACCTGCCACCGCTTCGGCGGAGACGGCGGAAGCATCGGACCAGATCTCACCGGCGCAGGAAACCGATACAGCATCCGTGACCTCGTCGAGAACATCACCGAACCCAGCAAGGTCATCAGTGATCAATACGGTTCACATCTCCTCGAGAAGACGGATGGCTCGATCGTTGTCGGCCGGATCATCAGCGAAGAAGGTGGCAAACTAGCCGTCATGACGAATCCGTTCGCACCCGCGCTGCTGTCCAGTTTTGACTCCAAGGAGATCAAGACCCGCAAGGATCACAACGTCAGCATGATGCCTCCAGGCCTCATCAACACCCTGAATGAGGACGAACTGAAGGATCTGCTCGCCTACCTCCTGAGCGGCGGCAATCCGCAGGACAAAATGTTCGTGAAATAATTCCTGTCCGAACAAACAGGGCGCCCGATCGTGTTCAGCGATCGGGCGTTTTATTTTCCTCCCTCCACCCAGTTCACTGTTTCTCAGGGAAATCCCCTAGCCTTTTCCGTGGGTCTAAACCCCACGCGGCAAGGAATCTGTTACACCCGAAAACACCCTCCCCAATGAACGCCTCGATCCTTCTCGCCTCAACTGTGTTGGTCGCATCCCTTAGCGCCTCCTCTCTCAGCGCACCGATGACACCCGAATGCGAATGGATCTTCGCAGGCGGCGGTGAAAAGAGCGACAAGGCTCGCGGCGTCGCATTCGATCGGAACGGAAACGCGTTCATCGCCGCTGAGACCACCGGCGACTCCACCCTCGGCCCCCTCACCCATCGCTCCGCTGGAGGCATGGACTGCGTTCTCATCAAACTCGATACCGAAGGACGCCCCCTCTGGCTGCGATCCATTGGCGGCAGCGCAATCGACCGCGCCTATGCCGTCGCGTGCGACGCCCTCGGCAATGCCTATGTCACAGGGCACTTCGAGTCGACCGACGCCACGGCCGACAACATCAAACTCCCAAACCTCGGCAGCTATGACCTGTTCGTGGCCAAATACTCTCCCGAGGGCCGCCTCCTGTGGATCCGTACCGGCGGCGGGCCAGGCTACGATTACGGACACGCCATCGCCGTGGATGGAAAAGGCAACATCGTCGTGAGCGGCAGCCTCGCCGCGGGAGGGAAAATCGCCGACAAAGCGTCCGTTCCAGAAGGTGCCCCGAGCGCCGTGTTTTGCGCAAAATATGATCCGGAAGGAAACGTGCTCTGGGCAAAAACGACAACCGAAGGACTTGCTGGGAGCGGACACGGAATCGCCGTGGATGCCGAAAATAACGTGTTCGTCGGCGGCTCCTTGAGCGGATCAGGCAACCTCTTCGGTCTGAAGGCGGCCCCAGAGAAAACGTCGGCGTTCGTCTGTAAACTGGATCCCTCCGGCAACGGATTGTGGAGTCACCTCTCCAAAGGAAATCCCAGCGCGGTCTATCACGAGATCACCTGCGATCGCAGCGGAAAGGTCTGGGCAGTCGGCATGTTCAAAGGATCCGTCGCCATCGGAGAGACCGTTTTTTCAAGCTCAGGCGACAAGGACAATGACGGCCTCATCGTCAGTCTCGACGAAGAAGGCAAGGTTCGCTGGACGAGAAACGTCTCAGGCCCCTCCACAGATTATTGCTTAGGGGTCGCCGTGGACGAAAAGGGCACGGCCTTCGTCTCAGGAGATTTCCACGGAGAAACCACGCTCGCGGGGAAGCGGATGTCCTCTCTCGGAAGCGGAGATATCTTCATCGCAGCATTCGATCCCACCGGGAATCTCGAGTGGCTTCAACAGGCAGGTGGCGCAGGTAACGACAGCGCGTACCCCATCGTCTTCCAAGCTCCAGACCAACTGTTGATCGGAGGATCCATCACCGCACCCGCAACCCTCGGAAAACGAGAGCTTAAACAGAGCGCCGGAACAGACCTCTACGGCGCGAAGTGGCGCATCCGCACCGCGAAGTAACGCCCACCTCCACGCGCCCCGCCTCGCGTCACCCTGTCATGCCTCACTCAACACTCCGCATCCGGCAGATCATCCTCCTTCTCGTCGTCGCCCTTTGGCCTCTGCTGAAATCCGCCGCAGCCTCAGTCCAACCCAACTTCGTCTTCTTCATCACCGACGATATCTCCGCTGAAGACATCCGTCCGTACGGAAACCGACTGATCCAAACCCCAAATCTTGATCGAATGGCCGCAGAGGCCTTGGTCTTTGATCGGGCCTATTTGGTCACCAGCAGTTGCAGCCCGTCCCGTTGCAGCATCATCACCGGACGCTATCCCCACAATCACGGAGCACCCGAGCTGCATATCAAACTTCCCGAGACGCAGAAGACGTTCACCCAAGTCCTCCGTGATGCCGGTTACCACACCATCCTCTCTGGGAAAAATCATATGGGCGAACCCCGACAACTCGGCTTCGCCGCCGCAAGCAATGGAGGCGGCCCAGGCGGAGCGGACGATTGGATCAAGCACTTGAAAAACCGACCCAAAGATCGGCCGTTTTTCGCTTGGTTCGCATCAACGGACGCCCATCGCGATTGGAGCATCAGCAAAAATATCCAGGCCCCAGACCCCCTGAACGTCGACGTCCCCCCCTATCTCTTCGACGGTCCAAAAACCCGCGAGGATCTGGCCAACTACTACCACGAGATCCAGCGTACCGACGCCAAACTGGGCGAAATCATGGACGAACTCGACGCCCAAGGGATTTCCGGAGAGACCTACCTCATCTACTGCTCAGATAACGGGCGCCCCTTCCCTCGGTGCAAAACCCGATTGTACGAATGCGGCGTGCGAACTCCCTTCCTCGTCCGCCGCATCGGGCACGTCGCCGTGGGAAGGTCGCGCTCGACCATCAGCAGCATCGATATCGCCCCGACCGTGCTCGATCTAGCCGGCCTCAAACCAATGCCCACCGCACAAGGGGTCAGCTTCTCGAGCGTCCTGCGTGACCCCTCCGCTTCCGTGCGCGATTACGCGTTTTCCGAGCACAACTGGCATGTCTACTCCGCACACGAACGCTCTGTTCGATTCGGCGACTGGCTTTACATCCGGAATGCGTGGCCTGAGCGACAAAACCTCTGTCTCGAAAGCACCGATAAATATCCGGCCGGAAAAGAGCTCTGGGACGCGCATGCCGCAGGAAAGACCAACCAACATCAGTCCGATGTCTTTCTCAAACCTCGCCCAAGCGAAGAGCTGTTCCATCTCCCATCAGACCCCCACCAACTTCTGAACGAGGTGGCAAATGCAACCCACAAAGGCCGTCTTCAGCACTTGCGCGAAGTGCTCGATCGGTGGACCCAAGAAACCGGCGACACCATCCCTCAAGACCCTACCCCCGATAGAACAGGACCTCGCACCAACAAAGACGCCGTCGGCGAGATTCCTGGAGCCAAAGCCGGAGCGGATGCCATTCTCGCGCCCGGACCGATCTGCGCTGACGGCACAGCGCATCGCTTCCGGTGAACCCACCTCGTTCGCCCTTCACCCAGTTCCAGGGGTGACGCAGCACGTTAAACGGCACACACTTCTCCCCCACTCTCCCCTGCATCATGCCAAACCAAATCGATCTCTCACACCGCATCGCCATCGTCACCGGAGGCGCGCGCGGCATCGGACTCGCCATCGCCGAACGACTTCTCAGCTCCGGTTGCAAGGTGGCTCTTTGGGACAAGGACACCGATGCCCTTCACGCCGCTTGTCATCGTCCAAACCAAGCGGATTTACTGCCGGTCACAGTGGACCTCTCAGATCCCGACGCCGTCCACCATGCCGCAGTCACGACCACCGCCCATTTCGGGAAGATCGATATCCTCATCAACAATGCCGGCATCACAGGCGGCAACGCAAAGACCTGGGAGATCGCTCCGCAGGATTGGCGTAAAGTCATGGACGTGAACATCAATGGCCCCTTTTACTGCTGCCGTTCAGTCGTGCCCCACCTGCTCGCCAATGGGTACGGCCGCATCGTCAATATCGCGTCCATCGCAGGGAAAGAAGGGAACCCCAACGCCGCACACTACAGCGCTTCGAAAGCAGCCGTCATCGCGCTCACGAAATCCCTCGGCAAAGAGCTCGCCACTTCCAACATCGCGGTCAACGCCGTCGCTCCTGCCGTCATTGCGACCGATATCCTCGCCCAGATGACCCAAACCCACATCGATTACATGCTCTCCAAAATTCCGATGGGCCGCTTCGGACGCAAAGAGGAGGCTGCCGCGCTCGTCGCATGGCTCTGCTCCGAGGAATGCTCCTTCACCACCGGTGCCGTGTTCGACCTCTCCGGGGGACGTGCAACCTATTGATCCAGCTTTTCCAGCATCCGATTTCCATTCAGCGATCCAAATAGTATACAATCAAACCATGAACCTCCCTCAACCAACCAACCGTCGTTCCTTCCTCTCCGCTCTCGGAACCCTCGCCGCAACACCTCTCTTCGCACGTGATTTCGGCCCGAATGCCGCCCCTGTTCGCTACCCAGAACCCGATGTCCTCGTGCTGGATCCCGCATTCCAGAAGTACAAGATCGGCATGGCCCCCATCGAACGACTCCACACCGGGATGTACTGGTCCGAAGGCCCCGCATGGAGCGGATGGGGAAACTACCTCGTCTGGAGCGATATCCCGAACAACATCCAGCACAGATGGTTGCAAGATGACCATCAGGTCACGACCATCCGCCAACCCGCCGGATACAGCAACGGAAACACCTTCGACCGCCAAGGCCGCCAGATCTCCTTCGAACACGGAAACCGGCGAGTCGTCCGCTACGAACCGGATAACTCCGTCACGGTCATCGCCGACAAGTTCGAAGGAAAACCGCTCAACGCCCCAAACGACGGAGTCGTGCATCCCGATGGGAGCATCTGGTTCACCGACCCCGGCTACGGTAGCCTCGTCAACTTCGAAGGCTTCAAAGGTGAACTCCATCTCAAGGAGGCTGTCTACCGGGTCGATCCCGACGGATCGATCCGCAAAGTGACCGACGACATCTTCAAGCCGAACGGCCTCTGCTTCTCGCCCGACTACAAAAAGGTGTACATCGCTGACACCGGTTCCTCCCACTACCCCCAAGCACCAAAAAACATCAAGGTCTGGGATGTGGACGGGACAAAACTCAAGAACGGTCGCGAGTTCGCCTCCATGGCGATGTCGCTCAACGGGAAAGACGTCGCGGGTCTCGCGGACGGCATCCGCTGCGATAAAGACGGCAATATCTGGGCGGCAATGGGCTGGGTCGGCGAGGGATATGATGGAGTTCACATCTTCTCGCCAGAAGGCAAGCGCATCGGCCAGATCGTTCTTCCTGAGATCTGCTCCAACGTGTGCTTTGGTGGACCTCGCCGCAACCGTCTGTTCATGACCGCAAGCCGCAGTTTGTACGCCGTTTACACTGAAGCGATGGGCGCTCACTGGTGCTAAGCCGGAACGCTCGGCCGCTCCGCGAAAAACCAAGAGTCGGATCAAACAACATGCAACTTGCCGCGCGACTGAGATCCATCCTCCCGCGCGGCAGGATCCTCACGGCCCCAGCCCAACTCGCCGGATACGCGTCCGACGGGCTGGGCTATAAATGTTACCCTCCCGACGCAGTCGTCATCCCTGAGGACGCATTGGAGCTCCGCGATTTCCTCCGCCGCTCGTCGGAGCTTCGCCTCCCCGTGACCCTTCGCGGATCAGGCACATCCCTCTCCGGGGGCCCAGTCGCTGCGCAAGGCGGAGTGGTAGTACACACTTCCTCCCTGAACCGCATTCAACGCATCCATCCCGAAGGCTTTTGGTGCGAAGTGGAATGCGGAGTCACGCTCAACGCCCTCGACGCCGCTCTCAAACCCCTCGGTTTGTTCTACCCGCCAGACCCCTCCAGCGGCCCAGTGTGCACCCTCGGAGGCAACATCGCGACGAATGCAGGTGGCGCTCATTGCTTCCGCTATGGCGTCACCAGCAACTACGTCCTCGGCGTCGAAGCCGTCACCCTCGATGGCGCCATTCACCAGTTCGGTGGACCCGCAGGCGGACTCGGCCCCTGGCGCGAAGATTGGAAACGTTTCATGATCGGCTCGGAAGGCACGCTCGCCGCATTCACCCGATTCTGGCTGCGCCTCCTTCCGCTCCCCGAAAAGGTGTGGACCTTCCGCGCAACCTTCCCAGACCTGTCGCAAATTGAGTCCGCAGTCCACGCCCTCATCGCTCATCCATCCTTTCCGGCAGCGATTGAAATGCTCGACCCGCGCGGAGTCGCCATGGTCGAGAGCAGCCAAATGGCCGTTGGCTTGCCGAAAGGGAACTTCCTCCTCGTCACCGAGATCGACGGTCCCACTCCCCTCGTCGACTCCCGCGTCGGATCCATCGCAACCATCCTCCGCGAAGCCGGCTCAACCGACGTGACCTACAGCGATCAAGACGACATCCGCCAGCGCCTCTGGAAGGCCCGAAAAGCAAGCGGAGGCCTCCTCGGTCGCATCAGCCCCAGCTATGTCGTCCAAGACGCGGTCATCCCAAAAAGCTCGCTCGCCGACGTTCTCCGCCTCGTCTACGAGGAATCGGACGCCGCCGGTATCGCAACCGTGAACATCTTTCACGCAGGTGACGGCAACCTGCACCCCAACTTCCTCTTCGACTCGCGGAACCCCGACGAACTCGAGAAAATCGAGCACATCGGAAAACTTCTCATGCAAAAGGTCATCGAAGTCGGCGGCACGCTGAGCGGTGAACATGGCATCGGTAACGATAAATCCGCCTACATGCCTCTCGTCTTCGGTCCGCGCTCGATGCGTCTGCAATGGGCCGTCCCACACGCCTTCAATCCAGACCATCAGTTGAACCCGCTCAAAGTCCTCGAATCGCGACGATTCCAATGAAGCCACCTCCCCGCACAGATCCAGAGCGGCTGTTCACCCCGTTTTTCGATCCCATCGATGCCACCCTCTTCCTGCCGGCAGACGCCCCCTCCGCCGACATCTCTCTCCACACAAAAGGTCAACCCCTGCGCTTTCCGCTGATCCTCGACCCGCACGCATCACTCATCGATCATCTCCGCTCTGCTGACCACACACCCGCCTCGTTCCGCTTCGGACCTTTCTGCGACAACCTCCTCGGCATGAACTGGATCCTTCCCGACGGCCGAGATGTTCGTATCGGAGAACGTGTCGTCAAAAGCACCACGGGCTACGACTGGTTCCGATTCCTGCTCCACACCAATAATCGCTTCGGCCGCCCATCCGCCTTCATCCTGAGATTGCGCCCAGATGCGCTCCACTGGATCGAAGCCCACTTCGATGGAAATCCCATGGCCGTCCGGTCACTCATCCCTTTCCTCCTCCAGAGCGGCTGGATGCACTGGTGGGATTCCGTGGACCTGCTGCTGGACGGCGCGCGCACGCGCTGCCGAGTGGTCGTGAACTGTCCATCGCACGAGTCGTCCCTCTTCATCCAAGAACTCGAGCGTGTAGCAAACAGAACCGCCACCCACCTCGCATTGACGTATCCCGACTCCCCTCCGATGGATGGTCTACCGGACTTCTCCATCAAAACCACCGCCGATGCAGCACCCGCCCTCGCGCAACAACTCACCTCGACATCCGTCTCCACCATCGTTTCGACCTACTGCGGAACCATTCTCGGCTACTCAAGGTCACCGGATTCCATCCAAGAACTCCTCGCTCCACTCGACCACCAGATCCGGTCCGACGGAGGACACTGGTCCTCAAGACATCTCCCCAGTCCACCACCCTCTCCCGCCGAACAGGCGTGGATCCAATCCATCACGCGCACCTTGGATCTCTGACCCATGTCGTCACCACAAGACTTGCCCCTCGCTGCCGCAGCCCCGCCGTGCACACCGGCGAACCCGTCGCCCTCTGCACCCCATTTCTCAAACTGCACCCATTGCGGTTTCTGTCTCGCCGTCTGCCCGACCTACCAACTCACCGGCGATGAGAACAACTCCCCGCGCGGTCGCATCCGACTGTGGTCCGACGAGTTCGAGGGAAAGATGCCCGCGAACGCTTGGACCGATCACTACACCTCCGAATGCGTCGGTTGCCTCGCCTGCGAGACGGCCTGTCCAGCCGGGGTTCCCTACGGCGAACTCTTCGAGAAGACGCGTCACGCGCACGTGGAATCGCAGCGCCACAACCCGTCGCCCACCCTTCGATTCAGCGCACTCCTCGCCGCAAATCCGCCTCTCATGAACCTCGCCGGACTTCCCGCGCGAATCGCCAGACGGACAAACCTCCCCATCCATCCGCTGCTTCCTCCCGGGCGCCCCGCTCTCATGGAAAGCACCGCTCAGTACGCACAGCGACTTGTCCGCACCCACCAACCCAAAGGACCTCGCGTCGCCTTGCTCACCGGATGCCTCATGGAATCCGTCTTTCGCGACATCAACTTCGCCACCGTCCGCGTGCTCATCGCGAGCGGGTGTCAAGTCGAGATCCCGGAAAATCAGACCTGCTGCGGCGCCTTCCAAGAACACACCGGTCTGGGTGGATGCGAATCTCTTCGCGAAAAAAATCGGCACGCATTCACATCCGACACCTACGATTTCATCGCAACAAACTCCTCAGGCTGCGGCCACAGCCTCGCCAAGGCGCTATCCGACACCGCTCCAGTCATCGACGTGCTATCGCTCCTCGGCGAGATCGGCGTCCCTTCGAGGAAATCTCCTGATCCGCAGGCTCGGCTCTATGTCGACCTTCCCTGTCATCTTGTCCATGGCCAGAAAACGACCATTCCAAAAACGGTCCTCGATGCCACAGGCATCCCATGGCAGTACGCTCCAAATGCCTCGGATTGTTGTGGATCTGGTGGCGTGTACAACCTTGAGAAACCGGAGAACGCGCGGGCGATCCTGGAGAAGAAGTCTCGCTTCCTCGAGTCCGCTTCGGGTGACCCCGTGATCTTGGGAACAGCAAATCACGTCTGCCTCATGCAATGGTACAGCGCAGGATCACTCGGCCTGGTCAAACGTCCGTACCTGACCAAACACCTCATCGAACTGCTTGATCCAGAACCTAGTCCCTAGGTCGCGCCTGCTGAAAATCAAGCGCTTAGCGCACCAACGCGGCCCCACATCCTCGCCACCATAACAAATCCCTCTCCCCTTAAATCGCTCCCCGCCGAATGCGAACACGATTCTCACCCTCAGCGATACTAAGCCTGCTCGGGGCGCTCACACTCCCCGCCCTCTGCGCAGAACCCCCGATCGTTTTCTCCCGCGACATTCTCCCCATCCTCTCGGACCACTGTTTTCAATGCCACGGCCCAGACGCCAAGGAGGGCCGCAAAGGCGATCTGCGTTTGGATGTGGAGTCCGATGCCAAACGAAAGCGAGACGGATCCTCCGTCATCACTCCGTTTCAGCCCGATCAAAGCACCCTTGTGGAGCGCATCAGGACCGATGACCCAGAGGACATCATGCCGCCCCCAAAAACCGGACGCCCCCTCAACGATCGGCAAAAGGCGCTCCTCCACCGATGGATCGCCGAGGGCGCAAAATGGGGCACTCACTGGTCTTTCCAACGCATCGTCCGTCCTGCCGTGCCCAAGGGCTACTCCAACCCGATTGACGCGTTTGTGGGAGAACGCCTGAAACAGGCGGGCTTGAAACCCAATCCCAAGGCCTCTGAAGCGACGCTCTTGCGCCGCATGAGTCTTGACCTCAACGGATTGCCGCCCCGCATCCAAAGGGATCAGTTCGCCTCCTCACCTGCGCCAACTGCCTCGCCGATCTCGTTGCCTGACCACATCAACGCGCTGCTCGACTCTCCCGCATTCGGCGAACGCATGGCGTGGGATTGGTTGGACGCCGCCCGATACGCCGATTCCAACGGCTACCAAGGAGACGGAGAGCGCACCATGTGGCCTTGGCGCGACTGGGTGGTGAAATCGTTCAACGAAGGTTTGCCGTTCGATCAGTTCACCCTCTGGCAAATCGCCGGCGATTTGCTCCCCAACGCAACCCATGACCAAAAACTCGCCACAGGATTCAACCGCAATCACATGATCAATGGAGAGGGCGGACGCATCGCAGAAGAGAACCGCGTGGATTACGTCATGGACATGACCGAGACCACTGGAACGGTCTGGATGGGACTGACATTCAACTGCTGCCGCTGCCACGATCACAAATTCGATCCCCTCACCCAAGCGGACTACTACCGGCTCAGTGCCTTCTTCAACCAAACGCCCGTGACCGGCGGAGGCGGAAACCCCCAAACTCCACCCGTTTTACCCTGCCCAACTCCTGAGCAGGAACAACGCACGGCATCGGTTCGAGACGCACAAACATCGGCGCTGACAACACTGCGCACACTCGAGAAGCAGCAGTTCCCAAAAGACGCGAAAGGGAAGCTCATCCCCTTGGATCCAGCACTTGGCGGCCCGATCCCTCAGGACGTCATCGATGCCCTCAACACGGATGCCGCATCCCGCAAAGCCGATCAGGTGGACCGTCTGACCAAACATTTCGCAAAAGATCGCACCGACCTGGTCGATGCGATCAAAGCGCATGCCGCAGCCAAAAAGGCCTTTGAGGACCATGAAAAAAGCATCCCCAAGGTGATGATCATGGGGGATCAGCCAACTCGACGCGCCACATTCATCCTCGATCGAGGCCTTTACACCGCGCCGAAAGACGAGGTCGAAGCGGGAATCCCCAAGGCGTTGCCTCCGTTAACGGAGAACTCGCCAAACAATCGCCTCGCTCTCGCTCAATGGTTGGTGTCGAAAGACCACCCACTCACGGCACGCGTCATCGTCAATCGCTTCTGGCAGATGCTTTTCGGAATCGGTCTCGTCAAAACACCAGAAGACTTTGGCGTCCAAGCCGAGTACCCGATTCACCCCGAACTCCTCGATTGGCTGGCTGCTGAGTTCATCGAGAGCGGATGGAATGTGAAGCACCTCCTCCGGATCATCCTGACCAGCGAGACCTATCAACGTTCGTCGGATATCACAGATCTATCGCATCTTGAAAGTGATCCGCAAAACCGTCTCCTCGCACGTGGCCCCCGTTTTCGCATGCCGTCTTGGATGATCCGTGATCAGGCCCTTGCCGTCTCAGGTCTGCTCAATCCCAAAGTGGGTGGACGCCCCGTGAATCCGTACCAACCCGCAGGTATCTGGGAAGAAGCCACCTTCGGCAAACAGCGTTACCCCCAGAGCAGCGGACCAGACCTTTACCGACGCAGCATTTACACATTCTGGAAACGGATTGTCAGTCCGACCGCCTTCTTCGACAGCGCCAAGCGACAGGTCTGCGAGGTCAAACCGCTCCGGACGAACACTCCGATGCACGCCCTCGCCACCTTGAACGATCCGACCTTCGTTGAGGCTGCGCGGACCCTCGCATCCCTCGTTCTCCAAAGCTCTTCGCAAAACGATGATGAACGACTGACCCTCGCCGTTCGACGCGTTCTCGGACGCGAACCGACCCCTGCCGAACGCGTGATCCACGCACGCTCTCTCGCCCGCTCGCTCGATGTCATGCGGCGCGACAACGCGCGGGCCAAGGCACTCATCGGCATCGGAGATTCCAAAGCACCGACGAGCCTCGACCCAGCAATGCTCGCCGCATGGACAAACCTCTGCCTGAACCTCCTGAACCTCGACGAAGCTCTCACCAAAGAATGACGATGAACGCCTCTTGGAACCATCTCCCAGACAACGCCGCCGAGCCCATCCGAGAACACCTGCTCGGCATCAATCGACGTCACTTTTTCCGGTCTAGCGCGCAAGGCATCGGGATTGCCGCGCTCGCAAACCTGATTGAACATGAAGGACTAACGGCGAACACAGGAACCCCCCTTTCCCCACAACCGGACCGACCGTTCACACCTCCTCCGCGGGCTCCCAAAGCGAAGCGGGTCATCTACCTGTTCCAAAATGGAGCACCCACCCACTGCGATCTCTTCGACCGGAAACCGCGACTGGATGAACTGCACGGAAAGCCGGTTCCAGAGGGCTATTTGGAGGGAAAACGCTTCAGCACGATGACGGGAAACCCCGCCGGCAAGCTCATGCTGAAGCCGGTCGAACCCTTCAGGCAGTATGGTCAGAGCGGCGCGTGGGTGAGCGATTTCATGCCTTACACCGGCCAGATATCCGATGACATCTGCTTCATCAAAAGCATGCACACCGACGCGGTGAACCACGCTCCCGCCATCTCCTTTCTCCTCACGGGGGCGCAACTCCCCGGACGCCCAAGCATCGGCGCATGGCTTACCTACGGCCTTGGCTCCATGTCGCAAGACCTTCCCGGGTATGTGGTGATGACATCCGTCAGCAAGGGCACCAGCTGCGGACAGATCTTCTACGATTTCTACTGGGGCTCAGGGTTTCTCCCGTCGCGGTACCAAGGTGCAAAGTTCCGTGGCAGCAAGGATCCCGTCCTACACCTCAACAATCCAGAGGGGATCGATCCAGCGCTCCGCAGAGCCTTGCTAGATGATCTCGCGGAACTCAATGCACTCCACGCGAACAAGGCGCACGACCCCGAGATCCAGACCCGGATCGCGCAGTACGAGATGGCCTATCGGATGCAAACCTCAGTCCCCGACCTCACCGACCTATCGGACGAACCCGACCACGTGCTGGATCTGTACGGGCCTCAGGTGCGCGAACCGGGAACATTCGCTTACAACTGCCTCATGGCACGCCGTTTGGTTGAACGCGGGGTCCGCTTTGTCCAGTGCATGCACGCAGGTTGGGATCAACACAACAGCCTCACCACCGAGCTCTATACCCAGTGCAAGGATACAGACCAACCGAGCGCTGCGTTGGTCAAAGATCTCAAGATGCGCGGATTGTTGGACGATACACTGGTGATCTGGGGAGGCGAGTTCGGCCGCACACCGTTCATCCAAGGCGACCTCAACAATCGCGCGCGCTGGGGACGAGACCACCACCCCTATGCCTTCACCGTCTGGATGGCTGGAGGAGGAGTGAAACCCGGGATCACCTGGGGCGCATCCGACGACCTCGGATTCAATGCGGTCGAGAACCCCGTCCATGTTCACGACCTCCAAGCCACCCTGCTCCACCTCATGGGCATCGATCACGAACGCCTCACTTACCGATTCCAAGGACGATACTTCCGCCTGACCGACGTGCACGGATCCGTTGTTCGAGGGATTTTGTCCTGAAACAACCGCCCATAGCGGCACGCACGCGCCGGCACGGCTCAGGAACGACCTCCACCCGATCGCCCCCAATCCTTGGGCAGCAGCTCGAAGGATCCCTCGACCTTCATCTGGTGCACAATACGCATCAGTTCTCCGAGCCTGCCCTTAGGAAACGCCCCCTTCCGATCGAACCAAGCCAGATACTCCAAGGGCAACTCCCGCAGAAGCTTGCCTTCGGGCGGAAAATGCTCGGGCCCGTATTTCCCAAAAGGCATCCGCGCACTTCCCAGCTCGGTGAGATCTCTCCGAGCCTTCTCTTCAAACCCATCCATGCTCAGATCAATGCGCTGCGACCAGTGCCCACACCACAATCCCAACCCCAGCGAATGTGAGGAGCGCCCCCAATCCGAAATAGCCCCTGCTCTGGGTCAGTAGTGTCAGAGAGCAAAGCACCACCGCTACGTGGAAACAGATCTCCGCGTACTCGAACCGGTGATGCCGATGCGACGCAATCTCCGCCCGTGCCTTCGTCGCCTTCGCGTTATCCTGAATCTCTTGGTTCTCCTTCTCATACTCCGCGTTCTTTGCGCTCAAACGCTCACGCCACCCCTCCAAGATCGTCTTTTGCTCCGCACTCACCGTGCCCGCCAACAGCACCTCAATCCGTTTCAACTCCAGCTCGTTCGCATAAGAACGCTGCCGCTTCGCTTGATACCACGAGAATCCGTTCGAGGACTCCACCTGCCCAACGAGCATCTCGTTCGCCGACTGATTGGCAAAGAACGCTGTCACCGCCATCAACACCGCTAAAACGGAGACGAAAATCCCGATCCGCTTCTGCTCAGGGGTGTCAGCATGCCCAACATTATGTCCGTGACTCATAGCAATAGGTTTTTGAGGGGGTGAGATTCAAGCGCTCACGCAACGCGGTTCCGATCCACGCCCGACAAGAACGCGCGCAGATTCTCCACGGTCTCCGACATCAGTCGCTTCCGCGAATCCGGCGAAGCCCAAGCCACATGCGGAGTGATCACACACCGTGGCGCACCGCGCAATGGATTGTCCACCCGCATCGGTTCAGCCGACACAACATCCAACCCAGCCCCAGCAATCACCCCCTCCGTAAGCGCCCACGCCAGATCCGCCTCGTCAATGAGCGGACCTCTCGCTGTGTTGATCAAAAACGCGCTGCGCTTCATCAGCGCCAAACGAGACCGCGAAACCAAACCCTGCGTGGAATCCGTTAGCGGACAGTGCAGCGAGATCACGTCGGATCGCCGGAACAGTTCTTCCACCGACACAAACTCCACCCCTTCAACCACCCGAGGCGTTCGCGTCGCACACACAACCTGCATTCCAAAAGCACGCCCAATCTCCGCGACCGCTCTCCCGATCTCTCCCCAACCCACCACCCCAAGAACACGCCCTTCCAAATCGTGCAGAGGCGCGTTCAGAAAACAGAAATCTCGACTCGAGACCCACTTGCCCGCCGCAACCGAACCCGACTCCGACGCCACATGGTTGGTCAACTCGAGCAACAACGCGAACACGTGTTGCGCAACCGACCTCGTGCTGTACCCAGGAACATTGGTCACCACCACCCCCGCCTCCTTCGCTGCTCCGACATCAACCACATTGTATCCAGTCGCAAGCACCCCGACGAACCGCAGCGCGCCTCGCTCCGCGAACACCGGCGCACGCATCGGCGTCTTATTAGTGAAAACAATATCCGCTCCCCTGATCCGATCCGCCACATCAGCCTCTGCGGTCCATTCGTGAACCTCCAAAGGACCGAACTCGGAGAGACCGTCCCACGACAGATCACCAGGATTCAAAGTGAACCCATCCAACACCACCATGCGTTTCGCTTTCATCTTCAAATCCTTTACCTCGGCAACACAGGGTTCACTTCACGGTCGACCTCCAAGTACGTCGGCGTCGACTCTCCCGCCGTCTCAATCCGCAACGTCTGAACCGTTGTCTGGCCATCCACCGAATGGATCGATCGCACCGTCATCGTACGGATCAACTCGCCCTTGTCACCCGACGCTTCACTCTTAAGAAACGCTCCGTGCCCCTGATGGACCCAAACCAACACCGAATAGTAAGGCGACTTGACCCCTTTCGGACGGCGAACCCGGATCAACCAACATTTTCCCAGCAACAAACTCTCCTCCCCTTCAATCTTCGCATCCTCCCATTCCAAAAACCGGAAAGAGATGTCCTCATAGATCAACCCGAACCCCAGCACCTTCTCGTCAAAACCAACCGTCTTCGGCTTTCCGTCCTCCCCCGCCACCGTAACGCCAATCCCTTTCGAGCCACGTCCCGAAACGATCCGAGTCGTCCGTCCATCCTTCCCGAACAACTGAACATCCGTCTGCCCCCCAGCCAACGTCATCTCGAACCGCATCCGGTCCGACCCCTTACGAACCTGCCCCTTCAGCGTCTGCTTGATCTGCGCGCGGCCCGCAATCAACGCGTCCATCACCTCTCGGCCCGTCGGCGCAGCCGCAGCCGCCTCGCACCGAAACCCTGCGCGCAAACCAAAGAGGCCCACCGCACCCAATGCGGTCAGCGACCCCAAAAAGCCACGTCGCTCACACTCCATCCAACCACATTCTTCGGGAGCGGCTTCCACCGTCGTTCGTTTGCGCATAGGCTGAACTTCCCCCACCCAGCACCCATGGAGCAAATGCTTTTTCACCTCATCAACCAGGAATGGATCCATCCATCCCTCGACCGAATGATGACGGTGCTCTCCGACTTCTCCGTTTGGAAGCCCGTGCTTGGGCTGGTTTCCGTGATCATCCTGATTGCAGGAGGCACCCGCGGCCGGATCGGGATCGTCCTCGCCATCCTGCTCGTTCTTTTGAACGACAACGCCATCTCGTACCCCCTGAAACGGATCACCGGCAGAGCAAGGCCATACGAATCGACTGCAAACGTGCGCACCCTGCACCTCAATCACTCGGAAGGATGGGTCAACGCCATCACCGCGCCGCCCCTCGTCAAAACGTCACCGCAGCCAGACGCATCCCACCCTCCCCGAGGCCGCTCGTTTCCGTCCTCCCACACCTTCAACATGGTGGCGCTCGCATGGTTCGCTTACCGGTTCGCCCCAAGGATCGGCCGATGGATGCTCGTCATTCCCCTGCTCATGGCATGGTCTCGGATTTACACCGGCTCACATTGGCCTGCCGACGTGCTTTTCCCGCTCATCGCAGGACCTCTCCTCAATGAGGTCCTCTTGCGATACCTCAACCGTTTGTGGAGCCGCGTTATGCCGCGACTCGCCCCCTCCGTGTTCACGAAGAGTCCTACACTCCTCCCTCCTTCCCCCACCCCAGCGTCATCCCAAGTATGAACCACTCCACCCTCCTCCTGATCACGCTCGTGATCGCAACCCTCCTCCGCTGGGTGTTAGCCGCCGTCATCGAACTCTCCCCAGACGAAGTGTACTACCGTCTCTGGTCGCAGCATTTGGACATCTGTTACTACAGCAAAGGTCCGGGCGTCGCCGCCGTCATCAAGACAGGCATCGCAATCGCAGGCGACAACGCCCTCGGCATCCGCTTCTTCGCACCGCTGCTCTCCGCAGGAACATCGATCATCACTTATTTCCTCGCCAAACGTTTGTTCGGGAAAGGCCCCGCTCTCTGGACCGTCATCGCGATGAACTTTCTCCCGATCTTCAACGTCGGAAGCGTTCTCATGACCATCGACCCGCTCTCCATCTTTTTCTGGGTCGCGTCCATGCTCACCTTCCACCGCGCCGTGCATCCGAGCCCGTACCCCCCACTGGAATCCAGTGAAACCTCGGGGAGTCTTTGGTGGATTGGCACCGGAGCGCTCACCGGCCTCGGATTCCTCTGCAAATGGACCAACGCGGTCACCATCCTCTCCATGGTGATCTACCTCGCCCACCGCCCCTCAATGCGCCACCACCTCCGCTCTCGCGGATTCTTGATGATGATCGCCACCTTCCTCCTCGCGACCATCCCGCCAATCATCTGGAACGCGCAACATCAATGGATCACCTTGACCCATCTCGGCGAACGGAGTGGCGCAAAACAAGGCTTCCGAATCGCCCCTCAAGAGCTCCTCGCCTTCCTAGGAACCCAGTTCGGTGTCTATTCACCAATCTTTTTCGGGATCCTCGCCCTCGCCGTGTTCAAAATCGTCCGTTCAAAGAGCGTCTCCGCACCAGCAAGATTCATCCTCTCCTTCGGTCTACCGCTCACCCTCGGCTACTGCATCCTCAGCCTGAATAAAGCCGGACAACCGAACTGGACCGCTCCAGGAATTGTGTCACTCAGCCTCCTCGCAGGCCACTGGTGGACAGACACCGCAAAGAGACGCCCCGCCCTCAAGGCATGGACACTCGCCGCATTCTCCCTGTCGTTCCTGCTCAGCATCGCCGTCATGGATACCGACCTGATCCGCAAGATAGGGCTCCCCCTCTCGCATGGGAAGGACCCCGGTTCCCGTCAACGCGGCTGGATTACCACCGCCGCTGCTGTTCAAGAACTCCGTGAAGCTTGCGAATCAACGATGAACACGAAGTTGTTCCTCATCGCGAACCGCTACCAGACCAGCGCGGAGCTCAGCCATTACATGCGCCCCGAGCGGTTCGAAGGTGAGGGCCATCCCCAAGTCTACATCCCTGAGTCCCCGATCATCCTTAACCAGTTCTCGTTCTTTCCAAGGTACGATGAGTTCTTCGCCATCAAAGCCGATCAGAACACGCCTGACCCCGAATACATCCAGGAAGCCACATTCAACCCGTTCATGGGCCGGTCCGCCCTCTTCATCAATGATCGAAGTAGCGACGTCCCTTCAGAAATCCGTGCCGGATTCGACAAAGTGGATCCTATCGATTGTTTTGACGTGATCCGCCGTGACATGCCCCTCCGCCGCGTCGTGGTCTACCTCTGCTCTCGATATCGCTCGCGATCGCTCTAGGACTCCAACTGCCCCAATCCCACGTCTTCTTCCGATTTCACTCTGGCAGTTCGAGCACGAATCAGGCAAAAAAGCCGATTGCCCCTGCCCGTCAGGCCCCATCATTTCCGCCACTCATGGTCTCCATCGTCATCCCGCTTTTTAACGAACAAGACAATGTCTCCCCTCTGACCGAGGAGATTCGCGCTGCCATGAGCGGGCATCCCTACGAGATCATCTTTGTGGATGACAAAAGCACCGACAGCACCCTCGCCGCCATCCCCAAAGGCGACGACATCCGCGTGATCGAGTTCGCAAAAAACACCGGCCAAAGTGGCGCGATGTACGCAGGAATCATGGCCGCCTCAGGCGACCGCATCGCCCTCTTGGACGGTGATCGGCAAAATGATCCCGCTGATATCCCCAAACTCCTCGCACAGCTGGATTCCGGCTTCGACCTAGTGTGCGGCTATCGCCAACAACGACGCGATTCGTTCTCCAAACGGGTGACCTCCAAAGTCGCGAACTTCGTCCGATCCCGATTCACCAAAGACGGCGTCAGGGACACGGGGTGCACCCTGAAGGTCATGCGAACCGAATGCCGTGAAGCATTCATCCCGTTCTACGGGATGCACCGGTTCATTCCCGCGCTGATCAAGGGCATGGGATATCGCATCACAGAAATGGCCGTGAACCACCGTCCGCGAACCGCCGGAGTCAGTAAATACGGCTTCGGTAACCGGGCCATCAAAGCCACCCTCGACATGTTCGCCGTCCGCTGGCTCCTCTCCCGCCAGATCCAGATCCGGATCGCCCGCGAAGACGGCCCCCGCGAGCACTGACATTTTTCTCTCAAACGCCGCCGCGCCAGTTACCCTACCGCAAGCATGATTCCCGATCCTTGGATGCAGTTCATGTGGAACCTCGAGTTCCTCCCGGACACTTTCTCAAAACTTCCCCAACCGCTCGCCCTCCGTCACGCAAGCCGCTCGGACCTCGCAGGCATCCAAGAGGTCGTGCGCCTGAGCTTCAGTTTCGACGTCGCATGGAGCGGAAGCTACCGCTACTGGCAAGACAACCTCTCCAAACGCATCGCCCGCGCCATCTCCCGATCAACCGTCCCTGGCCTCGTGATCGCACACGGCAGTCGCATCATCGCCACCTCCGTCCTCGATACCGATGGCGACTCGGAACACCATCTCGTAACCGGACCCTGCGTGCTCATGGAATACCGAAACCGCGGAATCGGAAGCCATCTCCTCCACGCCTCCCTCATCACCCTCAGGGAATCCGGGCTCCCCGTGGCCAGAGGCTACTGCCGCGAAGCATCTCCAACCGCAAAGTTCGTCTACAAGAAGTTCGGAGCCGCAAGCCACCTCGTCGACGCCAATCCTTTTGCCGTCTGATCGAGCGTCAACCTCACTTGCCGACCGCTTCGTCCGCCCGCCCCCAACCCCACCGCATCGCGGCCACACCTGCCCACGGAGCCAGTCCAGCAAGCACCAGACCGGCATCGTAACTTCCCGTTCGGTCCACCAAGCCCCCAAAAAAGCTGTGCAGCGGGGAGGTGACCGCCCACACCCACATGCTCAAAAGACCGGTCAGCTTCCCGACATGCCGTTCCGACAGGTCCTGCACAAAGCTGTAATAGCACGGGAACAAACCAAGAGCCCCCGCTCCCACAATCATCAGAACCGTCCCCAGTAACCAGCCCGCCTTCAGAACCGGCAAAAAAACGGAAAGCCCCGTCAACCAACACGCTCCAAGATAAACCCGACGCCGCGCTCCATGCGCACTCAAGCCGCGGCCAACCAACCAAACGGACAATGCCCCAGCCCCGATGCATCCCACGTCCGTCGCGAGATAGTACAGCGAGTTGAGATCCATCGCGGCACGCTCCGTCAACCCGCGGCCCTGTTGGAGGAACTTCATCATCCAGACACGGTAGATTTGCCACACCACGTTGATCCCGCACACGAGGACTGCAACCGCCCAGAACCGTCTGCCCGTCAGGATCCTCCAGATCGACCCCTCTGCCCCGCTTCCTCCCTCGCCCCTCGGAGCGTCTCCCGCCTCCGCCTCGCGCTGCACACCCGCTACGCGCCCTCCGCGAGAGACCCACAACCACGGGATGATCCAGAAAAACCCCACACACCCCACCATCACAAAGGCGTTCCTCCACGACCCCGCATCCGCCGTCAAAAGCAGCTTCATCACCTGCGGAGTCACAATCGCACCCACCGAACTGCCCGCCTGTAAAACGCTGTTCCCAAAAGTGCGCTCACGATCCGACATCACCAGCATCGTGGTCTTCACCGCACACGGCCAATGCCCGGCCTCGAAGAAACCCAACAATCCCCTGCAAACCAGCAACTCCATGAACCCTGTGCTCCATCCCGTTAACACGCCCATCAAAGACCACGCCCCCAAAACAAAAGGATACAACCGACGCACACCCACTCGGTCGGCAAGCATCCCAAAACAGAAAGAGCCCAGCGCGAACGCCCATCCGAACGCTAACTCAAGATGCCCGTACTGCTCATTGTTCAACCCCAACTCCCCAGTCACCCGCACCGAAACGGAACTGAGCGTCACCCGATCCATGTAGTTGATCGTTGTCGCCAAGAACAACAACCCCAACACCGCCCATTTCCCCCCCCTCCCACTCATGAGAAAATCCCCCGAACAACGTGCCCCTCAACATCCGTCAAACGGAAATCGCGCCCTGCATGTCGATAGGTCAACCGTTCATGATCCACCCCCAACAGGGCCAGCACCGTCGCATGCAAATCGTGGATGTGCACCTTGTCCTGTTGCGCGTAATACCCGTAATCGTCCGTCGCCCCATACGCCATCCCCCCGCGCACACCCCCGCCCGCCAACCACATCGTGAACCCGTGCGGATTGTGGTCCCGCCCATCCTTCCCCTGCGCCGTCGGTGTCCGACCGAACTCGCCTCCCCAAATCACCAGCGTGTCCTCCAGCAACCCTCTCGCCTTCAAATCCGTCAACAAACCCGCAATCGGCCGGTCCACCTCCGCCGCGTTCTTCGTGTGCCCCTTGAACAAGTTCCCATGCTGATCCCACTGGACCTCCCCATCACTGTGGGTCACCTGAACAAATCGCACACCCCGCTCCAAAAACCTTCGCGCCATCAAACACTGCAGACCGAAGTTCCGCGTCACAGGATCGTCCATCCCGTAAAGCGCACGCGTGGCCTCACTCTCCCCTCGAACCTCCTGCGCCTCAGGCATCTCACTCTGCATCCGAAACGCCAACTCGAACGCAGCGATACGCCCCTCCAACGCACGATCCCCCCCCGCCAACTCCAGATGACGTCGGTTCGATTCCGATAAAAAATCCAGCTGCAAACGCTGCGCTTCCCCCCCGATCCGCTCATTCCGGATGTGCTTCACCAACGCGCGCTCCGCAGGAACCGACGCGTTTCCAATCGGTGTTCCCTGACACGATGCCGGTAAAAATGCGGATCCCCAATTGTTCACGCCCCCGTGCGCCAAAGTGGGACAAATCGTCACGAACCCCGGAAGATTCTCGTTCTCAGAACCTAATCCATAAACCACCCAAGATCCCATGCTCGGCCGCACCTGCGTGTCACTCCCCGTGTGCAGCTTCAATAGCGCTCCCCCATGCGCCGGGTTCGTCCCGTGCAACGAACGGATCACACAAAGGTCGTCCACATGCTTCGCCACATTCGGGAACAACTCGCTCACAGGTAAACCGCTCTGCCCGTGCTCCTTGAATGTCCACGGCGACTTGAGAAGCGCCCCCGTTTGAGCGAACTTCACCCGCGGTTCTTCGAACGGATACTTCTTCCCATCGTCCCGCTGCAAAAGCGGCTTCGGATCAAACGTGTCCACGTGAGAAGGTCCGCCCTTCATCAACAAGAACAACACCCGCTTCGCTCGGGGAACAAAATGGTTCCCTCGCATCAGATTCGCCCCCTGCAACCCGTCAGGGACCACAACCCCCTCAGAACGTCGCTCCGCTCCCAACATTCCCAAAAGTGCCAAGTGTCCAAACCCCGCCGCACTCCGCCGAAGCATCGATCTCCGTCCAATCATCACACGCTCTTGCATATCAACGCAGGTAACAGAACTCATTCGCCGCCATCAGACTGTGAGCCAACATCACCATCCCATTCCCCGACTCGATCGCGTCCTGCTGCTCAACAAATCGCACCGCCCTCGACCGCTCCTCAACCTCGGGCGAGCGCCCATACACCCGACGGTACAAGTCCTCGACCTGCTCGAAAATCGCACCCCCAGCCCCTGTCACACATTCAGCCAACGTCTCCGCACACGTCCGCACCAAGGGCGCATTCATCAGGATCAACGACTGAGGCGCAATGACCGTCGCATTGCGGCTTCCCGTAGGCGTCGTCGGATCCGGATGATCGAACTGTTCAAGCATCTCATACAAATTGTTCCGGATGATAGGTATATACAACGCTCGACGCGTCGTGTCATACCGCGTGGCGTCCTTCGACGTGTGATTGAAAACGAACTCCCTGTTCTTCAGCGGCACCGTCTTACCACCCAACCGCGCATCCAATCGCCCGCTCACCGCCAACAACGCATCCCGCAAAGGCTCAGCCTCCAAACGCCGCACCTCTGCACGCCCCCACAGACGGTTCTCAGGATCCACCACCGAGGCATCCAGACGCTCCACGGAACCCTTCGAAACCATTCGCTGCGGATAAGTGGACGCACGTCGGTACGCCTCAGAACTCATCAGCAAACGGTGCATCGCTTTCACACTCCATCCCCGATCCACGAACTCCCTCGCCAACCAATCCAATAGATCCCCATGACTCGGCCGATCCCCAAGCACCCCAAAATTGTCCGTGGTCGAAACCAAACCCTTCCCGAAATGCCAACGCCACAACCGGTTCACCATCACCCGAGCCGTCAGCGGGTTATCCGCCGAAGCGATCCAATCCGCCAACTCCAACCGCCCACTGGATCCGCCAGCAATCGCACCCAACTTCCCCCCCATCACCATCGGAACACCCCTGCGAACCTCCTTGCCCAAAGTCAAATAGCTCCCACGTAAATGAATCTTGGTCACCTCTTGGACACTCCCCTCCGTCACCCCCATGGCCGACGGCAGTTCCTTCATCCCAGACTGCACCTTCGCCACCTCCGCCTGAAGCCCCTTCACCCGCGCCAGAGCGTCACCCTCCAATCCCTCCTCCGCCTTCTCCGCAACCGCCAAAAATCCTCCCTTGCCTCCCAAAGACGCCAAAGCCGTCGCAAACAAACCGTCCGACGGAGCCACCGCTTTAGGATCCTTCTTGCGCGCATCAGCCAAGGCCTGTCCAGCCGCTTCAAAAAGCGTCGCATAATGAGAACGCACCGCTTCCACCGCGCGCTCCCCAAGCAAACCGTAAGACGCCGACATCTGATGGAATGCCCCAAAAAACTCTTCCCCGCGCCGCGCTCGTACTGCCATGAAACAGCTCTTCAAATACTTCTCGCGCAAACCCTCACGCCTTGCGGCATCCCGGATCCCTTCGTCCGAGATCCCCTCCTTCAAACGGACACACGCCGCTAAATAATCCGCTGCACGCCCCTCCAGCTCCGCCTTCAAACGAGCCCGCTCCTCAGCCGTCGCCGCCGTCACCGACGCTTGCAACATCTTGATCCGTGCCTCAGCGGATTTGCGATCCGCGATCTCCTCTGGCGACGCTAAACCATGCTCATACCAGTACTTGATCGCGCCGAGCTTCTCGTCCGCCAAATGCCGAGTGCTCCGGAAAATACCCGCCATCGCGTAGTAATCCTCCTGCGTCACCGGATCGAACTTGTGATCATGACACCGAGCACACCCGAAGGTCATGCCCAAGAAAGCCTTACCCATCGTGTCAATCTGCTCATCAATCACATCCATCTCCAACTTCCGCAGATCGGGCTCCGCCAAAACCTTCGCTCCCAGCGCCAAAAAGCCCGTCGCCACAAGCCCATCCTCCCGACCCGTCTCACCATCATCCGGCAACAGATCACCCGCTAACTGCTCCCGGATGAACCGGTCATACGGACGGTCCGCATTGAAAGCGTCCACCACATAGTCCCGATACCGCCACGCATTCCCGAACGCGATGTTCTCATCCAATCCATTGGAATCCGCGTAACGCGCCACATCCAACCAATGCCGCCCCCAACGCACCCCATACTGCGGAGAGGCCAATAGCCGATCCACCACCCTCGCGAAAGCCTCACTCTCCGAAGAGCCATCAGACAAAAAGCCGGCAACCTCCTCCGGAGTCGGCGGCAACCCCACCAGATCGAACGTGGCTCGACGGATCAACGTCAAACGATCCGCTAACGGTGCCGGCTCTACCCCCGCATCCCGGAGCTTCGAACCAAGAAAAGCGTCGATTGGATTCCCAGATCCCGTCGGCACCGCAGGACGCCGAACCGCAGAGAACGCCCAAAACCGCCGACCATCCTCCAAGGACATCCCCTTCACCTGCTTCCTTCCCGAAACCCCGCCATCGCGAGGATCCGGCGCTCCCATCAATACCCACCTCTCGAGAACTTTCACCTCTTCCGCCGACAATGCGTTCTTCGGCGGCATCTGCAAATCCCGGTTCTTGTACCGGATCGCCTCGATGAAACGGCTTTCGTCCGGTTTCCCAGGCACGATCACCGCCCCAGAATCCCCTCCCGCCATCCACCCCGCCCGCGAATCCAAAGCCAATCCCCCCTTCTTTTTCCCCGCCTCCTCGTGGCATTCCAAACAACGCTCAACCAAGATCGGGCGGATCTGTTTCTCAAAAAAGTCGGTGCCCTCCGAAGCACGCAATCCCCCCCCCGCCATCAAGACGGTCAACATCCACAAAAACCCCGCGCGCAACACAGGCATACACCCACCAAAGGCACGAGGTATGCCACCAAGCCGCCCACAGCACAAAACGGCGGCTCAACGCCTTTACAACGGAAGCTCCCCGTCTCCCGTCGGAAGATCCGGCAACTCCGAACCTGACACCACATCACCCGGACGCGCCCCCTCCGGCGACATCACCGCCGGCTCAGGCACCGCAGTGAACGCCTGACGCAGCAGATCCGCACGCGCCGTGTCTCGAGCCCCTTCATCAAGTTTCTGACCGTGCAAGCGCTGAAGATGAGCAGGCTGGATCAAGATGAACAACTCATCCATCAGGTTCGCCGTGTCCTCAGGGAAAAAGCCCAGATCAGCCCCAAGCTTCGTGAGGGACAAAAGACTGCACGCCTCCTTCGTTCCAATACTCCACGAATACCGTAACAACCCAAACGCCCTCCCCACGTGATCCATCAACATCCGCATCTGACGACGCATCAACACCTGACGAGCATTCTTCTCATGCTCAACAATCTGGAGGATCACCCGATGGATCCGCTCGATGATCTCCTCCTCAGACTCACCAAGGGTCGTCTGATTCGAGATCTGGAAAAGATTACCGATGGATTCGGAGCCCTCACCGTACAATCCTCGCACCGCCAAACCGATCCGGTTGACCGACTGAACTACCTGATTGATCTGCTCGCTCAACGAAAGACCCGGTAAATGAAGCATCGCAGAAGCCCGCATCCCCGTGCCCACGTTCGACGGACAAGCCGTCAGATACCCGAGGTCCGGACTGAAAGCGAAATCCAGCGACTCCTCCAACTCGCTGTCCAACTTGTCCAAAGCGCGATACGCCGACTTGAGCTGTAAGCCAGACCGCAACGCCTGCATCCGGAGATGGTCTTCCTCGTTGATCATGACCGAAAGGGTCTGACGACGATTGATGACGGCAGCGGAACCCGCACTCTTCGCGCTGTGTTCGCGCGAGACCAAATGCCGCTCCACCAAGACCTGTTTCTCGATCGGATCCAACTCCGCACAAGGCAACACATGAGCGTCATGCATCTCCGGCAAACCACTCACCGCAGGCAGGATGCGCTTCAACGTCTCCACTCGCCCCTGCTTGCCAGCCCACCCAGGAAATGCGGCCCCGCGAATGTTCCGCGCAAACCGCACCCGACTACTCACCACATACGGACTCACCGGGCCACCCGACTTCAGCCAATCCGCCTTGTTATCCAGAATCTCTTTGATCGCCATAGCCGTTCAAAATGGTTCCCGCCTCAAGACACCACCCGACCAGTGTCCAAAGCCGAGATCGCATCACGCAACCGCGCCGCCTCCTCATAGTTCTCAGCGGAAACCGCCGCTTCCAACTGCGCCCGGAACTCGCGGCGCTTCGAATCCAGTTCGAGCTTCTCCCTCAGCCGTTTAGGCGCCTTCCCCGTGTGCCGCTGCCCCTTGTGCATCCCGCGGATCATCGGCATCACCGACTCCGAGAACGTCACGTAACAATGCTCGCAACCCAACCGCCCCATCCGCTTGAAATCCACCTCCGTGAAGTTGCACTTCGGACAACGCCCATCCGCACCTCCGCCCGGCAATGGCTTCGACTCTCCCAGACCCAAAAGCATGCCCGCGATGTCAAAACTCGTCGGATCGTTGATGTCCTTCTCCTTCGCACAGCCTTGGCACATATCCACTTTATGCACCTTCCCATCAACAATTTGCGTGATGAAAACCGTCGCCGGCTCCGATTTGCAGACTTCACAAAACATAGGCGTCGAATGATTGATCCAAAAGCCATGCCCACAACCGACTCACGGATAGATCGGCGTCCCCGTGGTCTGCGTCAGATGCCGAAACCGCTCGATCACACGACGCGTCACCTCGCCGGGCTTGCCATCACCAATCACGCGAGTGTCCAACTCGATCGCCGCGATCACCTCCGCCGCCGTGCCCGTCAGAAAACATTCATCCGCCGTGTAGACATCGTACCGGGTCATCTCCTGTTCAACGATCGGCACCCCGATCTCCGCGCAGATGTCGAACACCACCTGCCGCGTGATCCCACCCAGCGCCCCCGCATACACCGGAGGCGTCGTGATCCGTCCTTTTTTCACCACGAACAAGTTATCCCCCGTGCACTCCGCCACATATCCCTGCTCATTCAACATCACCCCTTCGTCCGCCCCAGCATGCGTCGCCTCGATCTTCGCCATGATGTTGTTCAGGTAATTCAACGACTTCACCGCCGGCAACAACGCCGCCGGTGTCGCTCGGCGCGTCGCCGTCGTCACCATCACCATCCCCTTCTCATACTTCTCCTCCGG
>CAZAZT010000025.1:0-7193 GCA_964489645.1 uncultured Chthoniobacteraceae bacterium
AACGAGGTTCGGATCACCGTGGACGGCGAGCGGCGAAGCATCGAATCCAATGGCTGGCCCGACCACGCGCCCGGCAGCTTTCCGAGACGGGGTAATCCCAACGCCCCTCGACCGCAGACTCATCGCTTTCATGTCCCGCTGCGTCCGGTTGCCGCACCCGAGCCGATCCGGAGCCGCGGCGGTTGGTGGGGAGTCGCCGTGAACGGAGTTCCATTCGAACCCGGGACCGGCGAGGCATGGAACAACGACATGCGCTCGGGCTGGCGATATGAGGCCGCCACAGGCTTCCTCAACCTCGGCCTGGACGAGCACCACGCCCACGTCCAACCGTCTGGCGCTTACCACTACCACGCGCTCCCCAACGGGCTGATTCACGCGCTCGGTGGTGATGACTCGAAGATGCTCCTCATCGCGTGGGCGGCAGACGGGTACCCCGTCTACTCAAGCCGCGCATATGCGGATGCCCAGGATGCTGCTTCGCCATTGCGCGCCATGAAGCCAAGCTATCGCCTGCGAAAAGGGCCTCGGCCCCAGGCCTCAGGGGCTCCTGATGGCGATCACGACGGACGCTTCACCGAGGACTTCGAGTTTGTGAAAGGTTCAGGGGATCTGGACGAGTGCAATGGGAGAGAAGGCGTCACGCCGGAGTTCCCGAACGGCACCTACTACTACTGCATCACGGCGCAGTTCCCGTTCGTGCCTCGCATGTGGCGAGGCTTACCGGACCCAAGCTTTGCCAAAGCCGGCCCTCCCCCTGGTGGTGGCCCCGGCGGACGCGGTCGCCCGCTCCCTCCCGGTGGCGGACCCCGAGGGATCCTTGAAGGGGGACCCGGGCCTCGTCCTCAGCCGTAACCCAAGTTCGCTTGCGTATGCGTAGCCCCGTGCCGTTCACAAGTTGCTTGCCTCGTGCGCTATGCGGCCGCGCAGAGCCGCCGCGTCGCGAGCAACACCATTCCCGGGTGAGCGTCTACCGCTTCTCCAAGACCTGCACCGCGTCGGCAATCACGAACCCATCGGCACCCGCATTCGACAGGCGAACGCGTCCCGGACGGTCTTTGTCGAAACGGAACACTCCAAGCGACACGAAATGGCCATCGATCTCCGGGGCCTTGCGTTGATCCACCATACGCTCCGTCGTCCCCTCCGCATGCTCCACGCGGACCTGGACGTTCGTCGCACGATTCGGATTTGGCGCATACGCTAATCGGACCTCGTAGCGCCCATCCGCCTTGACGGAGAACGGGAACACAGCGGCACCGCTTCCGTCCCGACGGTTCCCATCATGACGATACCCGCTTCCAATCGCGGATCCCGCATGGCTGGACGTCCACTCTCCGACAAACTCCGCGTGCTCATCATCCACCACAATTCCCGCCAATCGGCTCACGGGCAAAGGGGGCGCTGCATGCGATGCCTTTCCTCCATCGGAGGTCGCGTACTCCAGCACTTGGCCATCCGCCTTCAGTCGATCGCGCAACTCCGCATAAGGCACGTCTTGCACCGGCACACCCTTCTCGATCGCCATCACCGCAGCCGTCGCCGCGCTCTGGCCGAGGATCATGAACACCGGTTCCATCCGGATGCTGCCAAAGGCGATGTGCGAACTGCTCACGCAGATCGGGCTGAAGAGATTCGTGATCTCCTCCCGCTTCGGGATCAGCGCGCCGTATGCGATTGCGTAGGGCTTGATGCCCACTCCGATATCCCCCTCGTTCTGCACATATCCCTCGGGCGTGATGTAACGCTGAACATTGTGCGAATCAATGGTGTAGCTGCCCATCCCAATGGGGTCTGGAGTCGGCTTCTTCTTCGTCAGCTCGTTCTCGGTCATCACAAACGCACCCACCATCCGACGCGCCTCACGCACGTAGATCTGATGGGGCCAGTGGCCGTTGTCCTTGAACTCATCCAAGGGCAATCCCCAACGTGCCGCACGCGACCTGACGTCCTCGGGGACTCGGGGATCGTTCGCGAGAAAATACAGGAGCCCCTGCTGATAGGTCCGGTGTTCGGCGAGGATCTCACGCCGCCGCGCATAGCTGGCGTCAGGGTAGTCATAGTTCATCCCGATGTTGTCGAAGCTGAACGGCCCGTGATTGTTCGTGTCGGTCTTGTGATTCGGAATCGGGTCGAACTTGTTGAACGTCTCCCGCCATCCTGCCGCGAACACTCTCAAGATCAGTTCATACTGACCCGCATCATATCCCTCAGGCTTCGGGAACGGCATCCGGTTCTCCGGAACATCCGTCACACAGAAGCGGTAGCAATACGCCTGAACCCGCTTATCCCCCTGACCGTATTCACCGGGCGGCAGGGTACTGATCCTTGGAAGCACGCCGCTCGTCGGATCACCGGGCACGCGATACGGACTCACCTTCTGCTTGAGCACACCGAAGTGATGTCCGTGATGCAGCACTCCCACCTGGATCCCGTTCCAATTCTCGCCGTAGACCGTATTAGCCTCCCGCCCAACGTGATAGGAAATCCCGGCAGCGGCCATCAGATCCCCCTCATACGTGGCATCGACGAACATCTTCCCCGTGAACTCCTTTCCCGAGAGCATGCGGATCGTCTCGATCCGTTGTCCGGTCTTCCGGACCCCTGAGGTCCGGTCCAACCATTCGTCGCGGAAAACCGGGATGCCGAACTCGCGCACGTAATCCTCGTAAACCTTTTCCGCAACGCGTGGTTCAAAGATCCACATGGTGCGATTTTCGCCATCCATCGCCGGCGTGCCCTGACCCTTGTTCCCGTACTCGCTGCGCTTCTGCCACTTCCACGTCGCGTCATCCTGATACTCCTTCCAGATGCGATGATAGAAATCGCGCGACAATCCGCCGATCACCGCCTTGTTGCCGGTGTCGGTGAATCCGAGGCCGCTGCTCGACAGCCCGCCGAGATGCCGATCCGGGCCGACGATCACAGCGGTCCGCCCCATCTTCCGCGCTTGGACTGCAGCGATGACTCCAGCCGACGTTCCTCCGTACACCACCACATCATAATCCGCGGCATGCAAGCGCGCGGTGAGGACACCAAGACAAACGAGGACAAGGGCATGCATTCGCATGCGATGAGTCTGAGTCGCCGGACCCACCGGCGCAATCAGCCAAAGGTTCAGGCAGGCTGACGCTCCGAGTTGGTCGACTCGTCAGCGGCATCCACCGTGGTATTGGAAGAGCTGCGCCAACGGTCACGCGGCACCGCAGCGAGAGCCATGATAATCAACTGCGAGATGATGAACCCCATCAACCACTGGAAAGCCGCCGCCATGAATCCGTATGAATGCAAGCCGATGCCCAGCATGTTCACCCCGAACCATGACCAAGCGGTCACGATGTTACCGAAAACGGTCATCGCCATGAACCCGCGATCCTTCACCAATCCACCCCACCGCGCGTGCAACAGCACTGCGTTCCAAAGAACGATCATCAGCGCGCCGTTCTCCTTCGCATCCCAACCCCAGAACCGTCCCCACGATTGGTCGGCCCAGATGCCGCCAAGCACCGTTCCCACAAAGCTGAACAGCACCCCAAAACAGACGATCCCATACGCCATCCGATAAAGCGCTGCCGCAGAGGCTTTATCCAAACCCTTGCTCAAAACGCCACGCAGGATGAAGACGATCCCAAGGATTCCCGCCACAAACGTCGACGCGTACCCGAGCGTCACCACCACAACGTGCGTGGCCAACCAGAAGTTGGTGTCGAGAACAGCCCGCATCATCTCCATCGTATCGCCACCGAGCGAAAGATTGTGCGCGATGATCAACGTCGCGAATCCCACAACGCACGAGACGAGAATGCCGATGGAGTTGCGCCAGAACCGCTCCAGTAGAAGCCCCAAACAACAGGACCCCCATCCGATGAAAACTGCTGAAGAATAAAGGTTTGTCACAGGAGGACGCCCCTCGAGGGTCATCCGGTACATCAGACCCACTGTATGCAACACCAACGCGCATGCGGTGACCCAAAGCGCCGCCTTGCGCATCCGCTCGAACCGGGCCACCGAAAGACCGGCCAGCATCGCGATGAGCCCACCGAGCACATAGAGGTTCGTCGCCTTGTAAAAAGGTTCCAGTCGGTTGAAACGCACCTCTTTCCGAGCCTTCGCCAAGTCGTCTGCGATGTTGAGAGAGGCCCAATTCTGGTAGTCACGAACAGCTGCGTTGAATGCGGAGATCTGGCCTGTTCGGAACGCCGTCGACATTTTCGCGAAGGCCGTCAATCCCTCGGCAGCTTTCGCCCCGCGCGTGATCTCCAGCAGCGCGTCTCCCGTACGCTTCCATTCGGCACTTTTGCCGGTTTGATTCGACAAAGTGGGGATCGCGAGTGGCGGCTCCATCTTCGACATGGTCTGGAAGATCTGGAAGTCGCGCACCAACCGTTCCGCAAGCGCCTTGTCGTATTCTTGGCCATCCTGCATCGCGAGAACGGCTTTCCGCGCATCCGGCGCGGTGGAGATGTACGTGTTCAGCTGCTTCTCCCATTCCACCGCATTCTGTGGCTGCACCATATTCTGCGTCCGCATGTAGATGCCGACGGCATTCCATAACTGATTGATCGCCCGATCGAAGGGAGTGAACTTCGACGCGTCGATCCCCTTCAGCCGTGTCGCTTCAACATCGAGCGCTTCGAGGTGCAACGCGATCTGCTTCCAACTGAAATGTTTCGCATCAGAGGATTCATCTGCGGGCGCCTCGATCGGCAGCTGCAGCAAGCCTTTCAAGTCCGGATGATCGATCCGGAAAACCGGCCGCTCATTGGCCCGCTCTGGATGGAACATCATCTCCATCAACCACTCCGTCGCCTTCAGCGTGCGAGGCGATTCGCCGAGTGCATCCGTCCGCTTCGGACGACCGAACATCTGACCGATCCGGATGAAGAACCCGTCCGCCCACGGGGCCGTATGTGCAGAGGTCTTCTCACGCAACTGCAACAGGCTATTCCGCGCGTAGGAATCGAGCGGTTGGACACGACCATTCGCTGTGATCGGCAGCGAGCCGAACGCGCGTTCGTCGAGGGTCTCCGACGCGGCAAACCCCGAGAGCGTCATGCAGCCCAGTACGGCTCCGAGAATCCGGAAAAAGGGACGAATTTTCATGGTTTGAAAAAGGTTCACGCTGCGGTTTGGTCTCGCTTCGACATGCGTCGGACGAACTTGGCGAGGTGTTCAAGGAACTGCCAAACCATGCCGAGCGATACGATCGCACAACCAAGATACGGGGTGATCCACGACGGATTCTGCACCACCTGGAGCTGACTGGTCCCTTTGCCGCCTTTCGGTGAAACGCGTCCCATCTGGTGCTGGTAAAAGGTCACCCCGCCGTAGCGTAAGGGATTGTTCATGAAGATATCGACTTCACGGCGCTCCTGCGTGGCGTTGTTCTCGATGCGCACGCGGCTTTGAAAGTTCTTCGGGATGTCAGTGCCCGGATAGATCTCATGGGTCGTCTTCAACAGGGAGAGCGAGAAGGGGTAAAAGAAGGTCTGGGGCCGAAGTGCCACCTTGTATTTGACCCCTTCCACCTCGACCTCCTGCGGCCGAAGGTCCGGCGAGAGAAGCCATGTCCCCAGAGCAGCTCCCCCCTTCTTCGGGGTGATCTCCACGCAAACCATCGGGAGGTTGCGGTCATCCATACCCCGCCCCTCGGCGCGTGCTAGAGCCAAGTACTTGGCTCCAGCACCCTGCGTGGCCAACGGCTTGATCGCGGTGAGATCGGGCGTTCTCCCAGCTTCCAGCTCCTCCGCGACCCAACGCATCGCGATCGCGACCTCCACATCGTCCTCCTTCTCCGATTCAACCATCTGAACGCGACGCCGGAACATCGCCAGCATCTGTTTCCGGAACGATCCCTGAAGATTCTTCCGCAATAACGCCTCGGACTCGGGCTTCGCCGCCAGTTCGGTCGCCGCTGCGACAATGTCCTCTGTGCTCTTGGCACCGGACGCCTTCAGAGCGACCTTCCAGATGCCAACACGCCCCGGAGTCTCCAAAGCCTCCTCGGCTTTTTTGCGGATCCCCTCCGGCGTTGAATAGTCGGATTCAAGGCGCGCCATGGCGGTAAGCCCCGTTTCAACCGCTTGCTTTGCAGCATCCGGCGTGACGATGTTCGCGTTCGAACGATAGGTCCCCGCAACAGGAAGGATGCGGAACGGGATGTCCGGATGCTCCATCGCCTTGGGAGACGTCAACGCCGAGGCGTCAAACGTGACAAAGCGTTCTCCCTGTTTTCCGGATGCGTCTGGAAAAAGCACCGCCATTTCGAAGTCACGATGCGCTTGGGAATAGTTCTTGGATTCTCCCTCAACAAAGTGGAGGAACGATTCGCGAGCCAAGATGTCCGTTGCCAGTTGACCCGCGAGAAGGAGCAGGATTCCGCCGTGCGTGAGATGGATACCTGTCTTGGACCACTCCAGCTTGAACCGTTGAAGGTGCGCGGCGAGCAGGTTGAACAGGAGCGCAAATCCAAGCGTGTAGCCGCCAGGGAAGAGGGGCGGCACCCACCACACGTCTCCCTCTCTCCGGGTGATCAAGAAGCTTTTGAACCAGCGCGCCTGCGCGTCGTAAAGCCCCTCATGGACCTGCGCAAGCGTCCCGAGAAAGACGAGAAGGGTTGCGAGGACCAACAACACAACGGTGAGTCGAAGAGAGGCGAGCTGCTTCCAGAATGCATTCATGATGGGGCACCGCATCGAAGCGGTCTGTAAGGGTTAACCCGCCAACCCCCCAGTGCCAGCAGCAAAAAATACCTCGGGACCCGTCCGGAAGCGCGTCCGCTACAACTCCCCACCATTAGAACTCGATCCCGAAGCTGACCCCGAACCGCGTGACCTTCGCTCCGCCTCCACCCATCTCCTGTTCCCCATAGATCCGCATCGTCTTGCCCTCGCCGAGCTGTCCCTCGATCGCTCCACCCACCTTGATGGCATCGCGACGACGCCGGCTCGGATTCGAGGAGATCGGGTTGTCGAACCCGTCCAACCGACTGGTTGCGCGACGGGAATCCGCATTGAAATCGTGCTGATAATCGACGGTGGCGATGAACCGCACGGGAATCTTGCCGACCTTCGCCGCTTTGGAAGCCTCCAAGCCCATGCGCGTGAGCACTGCGGACTCTGTCGTGCGCCCGACCTTCATCGCTTCGAGATTCGCACCTGTCTCCTTGGTCGCCCCGCGATTGTACCCGTTCGCGA
>CAZAZT010000025.1:7293-26766 GCA_964489645.1 uncultured Chthoniobacteraceae bacterium
AACACGCCGAGTGTGAGTTTACCGAACCCTTTCTCGATTCCCGTGACATCTCCCGTGATCGAACTGGTGTAAGGGCCAAATCCGCGCAGTTGCGTGTTGTAAGCGTTTGTCCAAGCACGCAACCCAGATTCTTTACCCTCCTCCTGTCCCAATGCGCGCAACCGTGCTTCCACCGTGGACGCCGCGGTTTGGGTGCGTATGCGCGAGATCATCCCGAGATGCGCGTAAGCATTCGTCGTCGCACCGATGGCATTCAGCGTCTCCTCGCTCAACCCGCGTTGCACGACCAACTGCACCATCTTCGGATCGGAATAATCGAGCGAGGCTTTCACACCCAAAACCGTGGATTGCACCCCGTCGAACTTGCCTGTGATCGAGTCGGTGGATTTGAGGAACGGAAGTTTATAGACGGTCTTGTCGCCCACTGAGATTTGGATCTGAGGTCTGGCTTGTACGATCCCGCCATTCAACTGGACCTTGCCTTGTACATCCAAAAGATCTGAACGCGCGGCCCCTACCTTCGTGGAATCATACTCGATCTCGATCACGCCGCCCTTCGAGGCAGTCAACAAGGGCGCCCCTAACGCCAACCCGCCTCGCGCAATGGTCAACGAATCAATCGAGTTGCCGGGCTTCAATGCGCCTCCCGCCGTCAAGTTCACTTGCCCAAGTATCGTCCCACGCCCCTGCACAACTTGGTTTGAAGCGATGCGTAACCCATCGGATACCCCAGAGATATCAAGAACCGTAGACGCCTTGTCGCTTCCTTTTCCTCCGACAACGATTCGAGAAGTGACCGACAGTGGCGCCGCAGACCCCACCTTGAGGGTTCCCGCACTGACCACCGCATCACCACGAATCGCACTCGCAGAAGAACTCAACGAAAGGGTTCCTTTCCCCTCCTTGGTCACGGACGATCCAGCCCCAACCTGTACCGGTGACGCCAAGACCAACAAGGAGTTGTCCTTGACGAAAATGCGGCCGTTCACGATTTCCACCGGATTTTTCAACGTGGTATTGCCGGCCGTCGCCAACTCCGCGTCAGGCCGCAAGATCAACTTCCCTTGTCCAAGAACCGCTCCGGGACTCAGTCGCAACGTGCCCGAATCCACCAGCGTGTCGCCTTTGTACGTGTTGGCTGCGCTAGAAACTTCGAGAATCCCAACGCCAGATTTGACGAGTCCGCCATCTCCGGTGATGGGTCCCGAAATAGAGACCGTCGCGGTCTTCGTGGTCTCACCACCCACATCAATGATCCCAGCATCCGATTTCGCCGTCGGCACAAGCCGAATGGCGTTCGGCAGCTGGACCACGCGGTCCGAACCGACCGCGGCGCCACCGCTCAGAACCAGAGCGCCCGATCCCACTCCACCGTTGTCGGCGAACGTCAGCCTGCCTTCACGGACCTCCGTATCGCCAGAATATGCAACCGTTCCCATCAGCTCGACCGTGCCGTCGCCGATCTTCACCAAGCCCTTCTGCCCAGCCACCGTTCCCGTGAATGTCGCGAGCGATTGGGACCCAACCTGCATCCGGTTGTTCGTGCCAGTCAGCTTCACCGACGAAGCCAACGAGACGTTCTTGACGGAATCATCAATCTTTAACGTCCCCCCATTGATCTCAATCGGCCCAGTCAACCCGTCCGCATAAATCGTCAACTGACCGTTCGGCTCGATTCGATGCCCCCCCGCGTTGCTGTTCCTCCGCTTCAGTTGCACGTCCCCTTGGACGCTCACGAGACCGTCCCCCTCGATCAAGTTCTCGACAACCACCGTTCCCGACCGACGGAACGCCAACTCCGCCCCCACCGCCACGAACACGTCGCCCAGACCTAGGGATCCCGTGTTGCCGCCGTTCCCGATCTGCAAGGTCCCCGCGTTGACCAACGTCTTCCCGAGATATTTGTTATCCGCCAACAACACCGCCACGCCGGATCCAACCTTGTTCAACCCACCGTTGCCCTTCACAACGCCCTCTACCGTCAACGACGCGCCTTGGTTGATATCCAACCGAACTTCCCCCTCCAAACTCACGGGGACTTTCACCACATGATCCCCAGATTCCGCCACCACAGAGGGGTTCTTGGTGGTTGCAGAACCCAGTTCCAATGTCTTGGTGCCGTCGCCATCCAAGACGACCGAACCTGTCGCGAACGATACGCTCTGGACCGTTGGGGTCACGTCCATCGTCACCTGCGTAGGCCCAGTTCCCGCCGCACCCGTCAACCGAGCAGTATCTATCCCTTTACTACGCACCCCATCCAACCCTGGCCGCCCACCTTCTGCTGACCACGAGTTCCAATCGGACCAGTTGCCTTTCCCCCCTGCCTTCGCCCAGACGCCTTGCCCGGAGTAGAACTGGTTCACCAGTTCCATCGGTACAGCGGCCCCAATCTGAACCGGGGCCAACCCGCTGGTGCCCGTTCCGTCCGAACGGAAACCGAGCGAGTACTTGACGTTATCGAGGCCCAACTTGTTCGGCGTATAATCGACCTTCAAATCCTTCACCTCTCCCGCGGCCACCAACCCCGGATTGGTGAAGGTCACGCGCGCATCGGCAGACTCAACATTCACCGCAAGTTTCTCGTTGAACCCTTCTGGGGCGTCGGCCGTGTTGCGAATCGGGACACGAACCGAGATCGGTGCAGCTACTTCCGTCGTGCCAACCCGCACGCGATTGATCCCAGGGCTATTCAGATCGATCACCTCGCCAACCTTCACATTGCTGGTCACATCCGTGGACGCCATGCGGTAGACCCGTGCGTTGATCGTCAGATTTTGTGATCCAACACTGACCGGAGCCAGCCCACTCGTGCCTTCGCCATCAGTCTCAAATCGGACCGGCACCTGCAGCGAATGGGCTCCCGGACGCCGAGCCAACTCGTCACTCAGTCCCACGCGCAAAGTGGAACGATCCGTCGCACCTGGCGCCAGACCAGACACTTTGTTCCCTTCAACCTTCACGCCGGCCAGAACATCAATGACCGCGTTCAGCTTTTCACTGAAATCATCCACCACCGCGTCATTCTTTACAGCCACCGCCTTCGTTGCCGTCTGCGCCCCTTCACGAACAGAGCCAAAATCAAACACGGACTCCGTCACCACTCCCTTCGCCGGACGGTAGATCGTCCCCGAAACCTCGAGAGCCTGCGTTCCTAGATCCAGATCCGCGAGCTTGGTTCCATCCTGTCCGACAGACACTTTCCGCAACTGGATCACGGCCGACTGAGGACCGACCATCCCAGAAAACTCATCCGAAACACTGATGGGCATCCGCTCCAGGGATCCCGGCCGGACGACTCTGCCAGACTTGATGCTGAACAAACTGGAACCCATCGTCTCCACCCGCAAGTTGTCTGAATACCCATCCGCCGCGGCCAAGTTTTGGACGTCAATCGCGGGAGCTTCAAATGCGGAGCCCGCTCGCAGGCTGCCCAGCTTCACGGGGCCCTCCGTCACTTTCGCGACGGCCGGACGATAAATGGTGCCTTTCACATCCAGCGTTTTGTCACCCAATGCGAGGTCCGCGAGACTCGAGCCCTCCTGCCCGACCGACACCATTTTCAACGCGATTTTGCCGACCTGTGGTCCCACGGCTTTCATGACGTCTCCCCCAAAACCGATACGGACATTTCCCGTGTCCCCGGCAGAAACGAGCCCTGGCGCACCGACATCGAATACGCCTTCAGATGTCGCATCCACCCGCAAGCGATCTGAATAGCGATCTGCGACTGCGGAGTTGGAGACGGGCACCTGCATCGCGCCGAGAGAGGTCCCGACCCTGACCGCGCCAAAGTCGACGAGCGAGTCGGAGATCTTCACCACCGCCGGACGATAGAACGTTCCCTTCACGGCAACGTCTTTCGACCCCAACGACATATCGTCAAGGTTCGACCCCTCCTGTCCGACGGAAACCATCTTCAGCGTCACGACTCCGCTCTGCGGACCGCTCAACCCTTCCGCTCCATCTTTCAATCCGATCAAAAGTTTCCGTCTTTCGCCCGCATTCAAGAGGCCCGCCGTGCTGACCCCAAACACGCCGGTACCGGCTGCCTCGACCCGAAGCCGATCCGAGAAGCCATCGGCGATGGCCGTGTTCGATACCAAGAGGTTGGTGACACCCAGATCCCCCCCCACGCGCACGCTCCCGAGATCCACCGCGTCTCCGGAAACGGCAGCCACTGCAGGTCGATACACGGTCCCTTTGACATCGATGGTCTTTGAGCCAAGCGCCAGATCCGCAAGGTTCGATCCGACCTGCCCAACAGATAGCATCTTGAGCCCCACCTTTGCCTGCTTCACTCCGGCGGTCTCGTCGTTGCTGGCCCACTGGATCGCTCTGGTCTGACCCGCACCGATGAGCGCCAACTCTTTCAACTTCAGATCACCATCAACCGTCACATCAAGCCGCAGTCGATCGGAGTAACCGTCCTGCACCGCCCCATTCGACACCTTCATGCTTGAGGTCACATATCCTGCTCCGAGTCGCACTCCGCCCAAATCAATCGGACCTTCGGGCACATTCGGCACCGCAGCACGGTAGACCGTCCCCTTCACCGCAACGTCTTTTGTGGCCAACACCAAGTCCTCAAGATTCGAACCAACTTGGCCGACGGAAACCATCTTGAGACGGAGCGTCCCGGTCTGAGGGCCCACCGTTGTTTCACCATTCAGCCGCACTCCAACCCTCTCCGTCTCTCCAGCAGAGATCAATGGCGCGGCCAACGCGTTGAACGCTCCCCCTCCGGATACCTCCACCCGCAAACGGTCAGAGTAACGATCCGCCTCCGCATCGTTACCCACAACCAGATCAGCCAAGCTCCCCGGGGAACCGATGCGGACGCTCCCGAGATCCAATGCCGACCGAGACAAGGTGGGAACCGCAGGACGAAACACGGTTGCTTTGACATTGATCTCCCGTTCGCCCAACGCCAAATCCGGAAGATTCACCCCATCCTGAGCGGCGGACACCAGCTTCAATCGGACGGTTCCCGATTGGGGACCGATCGCCTTGCTGGAATCGCCGACAAACCCGATCCGGATGTTTCCCTGATTCCCAGGAGCAACCAATCCCGGTGCCACCGCCGCAAACGCACCAGTCGCGGAAGCGTCAACTCGGAGGTTATCGGAATACCCATCCGAAGCCGCCGCATTCACCGCATCCAAGGCCATCGACCCAAACGCGGCACCGCGTCGGATACCACCAAAGTCCACGGTGCCCTCAGAAACTTGGGCGACGGCCGGGCGATACACTTTTCCAGAAACGCGGAAGGTCTTTTCTCCGAGGGAAAGGGGAGCCAACCCACTGGTCCCAGTCCCGTCTGATCCTAAACCGAGAACCACCGTTCCATTGAAATCGCCACCGGACTTCGCATCCTTGACTGCCATCGTCAGTCCCCGGCCCACCTCACCCGCTCCAATCAACCCTTGCTCACCGACAACCGATAACCGGCCCGTGGTTTGCACGGATACTACACCCAGCTTTTCATTCAGGCTGACCCCGGTCGCGCCCTTCACAGGGGTCGCTAAGTTCGATAAGGCCAGTGGCCATGCCGTGTTGGCTTGTCCGACGCGTGTCACCCCAAGGTCGATGGTCACTGGGTCAAGATTCGCCTTGGCTGGTTCAAAAACGCGACCCCGGACGACAAAATCCGTTCTCGGCAAATCCACATCCGCGAAGTTCGTTCCGATCTGGCCCGATGACACGGAATAGACGCGCACTTCCCCGTAGTACTCGGTGGGCGTCCGAGTGTCCTTATCGGCGAAGTTCACGGACCAAGGGACCGTCTTGTTCGGTGCGATCAAATCCGGCCCAGGTTCAACCTTCACTCCACCGAATGGCGCTGTGCGCACGATACGCAGGTTGTCCGAAAAACCGTCTGCCGCAGCCGCATTGGACAACATCACGGCGCCCGCCGTGAAACGGCCACCGACGCGAACGCTCGGAACGTCCACCACGTCCTTGCTGACGGACGGTTGTGCCAATCGGAAGATCTTACCCTTCACTTCAACAGAGTCCGACCCCTTTGGTGGAACTGCATCTGCCAAACCGGTGCCGACTTGGCCAAGCGAAGTGAAGTTCACCTGAACCCGAGAACTCACCATGCCAGCGCGTTGTGTGTCCCCGACATAGTTGACGGAAAGCGGCGAACTCGTGGTGGCGCCAGCTCCGGCTGACAACCGCTCCACAACGCCCAGAGCCGACCAAGCAGGCCCAGATGCGGAAATGACTGCCTTGAGGTCATCAGACAACCCATCTGCCGCGGCATCATTGGATACGCCTACCGTCACTGGAACAAACTTTCCGCCCTCGCGAACCGGTGCCAGATCCACCTGATCAACTGCGCGACCCTCAGCAAAACGGAACACCTTACCCTGTAACTTCACCTCCGCATTTCCTACCGATGCCGCAGCCAATCCGCTCGTCCCAGCGCCGTTGGTCAAGAACTCCACCGTGAACGATCCTCTCTTCACCCCAGCGGTGGTCACATCCGTCAACCGCGCCAAAAGATCGCCACGATTCGAGCCTTGCGGCTCCAGCAAGCGTACCCCGCCTTCCACCGCAACATTGGCATCTTTCAAACCACTGATGGCGTCTAACCGCTCGCTGTATGAACCCGAATGCACCGTATTGGTCACGCCAACCTTCCCTGCGCCAAAAGGCACACCCACGCGCGTGTTCCCTAAATCTACGGCCGGAGTGTCCAACCGCCCTCCCGCCGGCGAGAACACCGCGGCCGAAACCCGAACATTCTGGACTCCCAGGTCGATGTCCGCGAACCCTGTGCCAGACTGACCCACAGAAGCCAGCCGGACGTCCATCGTGCCCGAACGCAATCCATCCGTACCCGTCGGTCCCACAAATCCCACCATCAAGCGGCGACTCTCCCCGCCAGGAACCAGCGCAGGCCCGCCCGATTGCGTGAACCCACTCGCAACACCTAAGACGGAAACGCGCAGGTCGTCGGAATATCCATCCCCCGAAGAGATGTTCTTCACATCCGTTGCCGCTGCCCCGAACTGCGCTCCCAGTCGGATGTTACCTAACACGATTTCGGGCGGCAAAAAGGCCGCCTTCGCTTCGCGATACACATTTCCTTGAACCGCGACAGTCCCTGTGCCGCTGAGCGCAATCGGCAGCCCCGACGTGCCATCGCCATCGGAATCATACCTCAACGTCAAAAGCCCCTGTTTAGCACCCGCCACGCGCGTTTCAGAATCGACAAGCCCAGCACGCATCGAACTCAGGTCCGTCGCACGGGGCAACAACCCAGTGATGGATCCGCTGGAGAAAACATTCGCCGGAACCCCGCTCGCCGTCACATTCAGCTTTTCACTGAACCCGTCCGCATCTGCCGCATTCAGAACCGGAAAACTCATCGTCGCGAACGATTCACCCTCTCTCACCGGCTTCAACTGCAACACCGCAGGCGCAGATCCCCGCGCCATCCGGTAGACCGTTCCCGTCAGTTCCACCCGCTGCCCGCTCAAAGCCAAACTGGTCAATCCACTCGTGCCCGTGCCGTCCGAGACCATCTCAAGATCCACCGCACCAGATTTGCGCCCCACCGTCGCCGTGCCACCCAAGCTCACCGCGAAAGCAGACGTCGACAATCCCGCAGCCAACCGCGTCACGCTCGCTCCATTCGTGGTCAGATCACCAGACTTCGTCCCAAACCGAGCGCTCAACGACTCACTGAACCCATCATTCGGTACGGCGTTCGTGAGGACCAGCGTCTCATCACGGAAAGCGGCGCCGACACGCGTCACCCCAAGATCAATCGAACTCCGCGCAAGCACAGGTGCTGCCGGTCGATAAACCGTCACCGAGGTCGACACCGTCTTTGCCCCCAAACTCAGGTCCGCCAAACCCGTGCCCGAGCGGCCCTGTGAAACCTGATCCAATACCAACGATCCCGTCTGGCGACCCGCTTGGGTCAATGGCCCTGCCATCCCGATCCTCACCAAACCCTCCTCTCCAGCATCCACCCCAGAAACCACGGATGCCAAATCCACCCCGCCAACCGCGGACTGCCGCGTCACACCCAGAAGATCGGAATACCCATCCTCAGCCACATCGTTCAAAACCTTCACATCCCGCGTCAGCCCCGATGCGCCCAACCGCACATTACCAAAACTCACAGAAGAACTGGTCCACGTCGGCCGAGCCAACCGGTAAATGTCGCCCGTGACGGTTACCGATGAAACCCCACCCACCGAGACCGTCGGCAATTCGGTGGTCCCAGCACCATTCGAACTGAATTGCAGACTCGCGGAGCCAGACCTCGGCCCTGCCACTCCCGTCGATGCAAGCGTCAAAGCCATCGCAGAGGTGTCTGTAGCCGCCCCCGCCAATGCAACCAATCCCCCTGAAGCGGACGCAGCCCCTCCCACAGACACAAATGCGGCATCCAGTTTCTCACTGTATCCAGCCGGCGAACTGTTGGTGATGGACACCGCCTGCGGGACGAAGGTCCCTCCTTCACGGATGGCCGCCAAGCGGATCGCAGAGTTGTTCACTCGCCCCGCAGCCAAACGGTACACATCTCCAGTCACGGTCACCAAATCCGGGGAAAGGTCCGCCGCACTGATGCCGCTGGTGCCCAACCCGTCCGTCGCAAGGCGCAGCTCCACCGTTCCCGTCTTCCTGCCGTAAACCGAAGTCACCCCGCCGCTGATCCCCACGCGCAGGGAAGTCGCATCGGTCGCAGCCGCAGCCAACCGGACAATCGGCCCACCCGACTTCACCAGATCTCCCGTGACGGTCCCGAACGAAGCATTCAGCCGCTCGCTAGCTCCGTCATTCGGAACGTCGTTCGTGATAGAGATCGTTTTCATCGCAAACGTCTGCCCTTCACGAATCGGAGCTAACGTGATCAGGTTGCTCGCAACAGCAGGGCTGGCCGCACGCCATACAATCCCCCGCAGCGACAAGGTCTGGGTAGACCCAGGAAGCGCGAAGTCCGGCAACCCCGTTCCCTCCTGACCAATCGAGGCGAAGCCGAACTGAACGGTTCCCGTGACCACGCCTCCGGGGGATCCGCTGAAAGAAATGCTCAAGTCTCGCGTCCCTCCAGCCGCCACATCTGCACCCGCGGTCAACGAGAACCCACCCGTGCCAGAAGCCGGCACCACGCGCAATAGATCCGAAAACCCATCCGCCAGCGAAGTGTTCGAAACGGTCACCGGCTGAGCAGATGCCGCAGTGCCCGTTCGGATCGATCCCAAATCGACCACTCCTCCCACCAAGGTCGCACTCACAGACGGCGTGGCCAGTCGGAAAATCTTACCCGTCATGGCAAGAGCGTCGCCGGTCACGGTCGGCGCCACGTCAGACAAGCCCGTCCCGAGCCGCCCTTGCGAGGTGTAAGTCAGCTGCGCAGTGCCAGAAACCATCCCAGCGGCCGCCGTGGAACCCGTGTACCGAACCTGCAAACCGGTGTTGGAAGTGCCGGCTCCCACTCGTCCCACCACACCCGCCGCACCCCACGCCGTTTCCGTTGTCGTCAAAACGGCCTTCAAGTCATCCGAGAAAGCATCGGTGGAAACCGCAGCGTTTCGCACTTCCAACGACTTCACCGCAAACGTCTCCCCCTCGCGGATCGCTCCGAAGTTCAACTGGGAGCCCGACACCAAAGAAGGTTCCGCCTTCCTGTAGAACGTGGCCGATAACTGCAAATCCAACGGCGACAAACTCACGTCTGCCAAACCCGTGCCCGTCTGACCCACCGAGACCCCATTCAGCTTCACCGTTTCCGCACGAACCCCCGCCGTACCATTATCCCCATTGAACGCCGCCGTGACCGTCTTCGACTGACCCGCAGCAAGTTCCTGAACACCCGTCGTCAGGCCAAACCCATTCACAACCGGCCCCGCACTCGCCCGCAAACCATCTGAATACCCGTCCACGCTCGCACCATTCGACAACACGCGCGTGCCGGATAGTACGGTATCGCCGATCCGGTAGTTCCCCAACGACCACACCGACGTGTCCATCGAGAACTGCGCGACCCGGTAAACCTTCGCGGAGAGACCGACCGTCTGCGTCGACACCGGTATCACGGACCCTCCGCTGGTCGCCAGCGCTTCCGTGTTGAAGTTCACCTCCGCCGTCCCAACGCGCTCTCCAGCCACCGCCGTATTCACTCCGAGAGAAAGGTAGGCCGTCTGACCAGGCATCACACCAGAGACCGAATCAGACCCCGCGAAGTTACCCGTGATCGCTCCCGTGCTCGCACTCATCCCTTCACTGAACCCATCCGACGCCGAAGCGTTCCTCACCGGCACACGCACCGACACAAGGTCTCCCACGCGGCTCGCTGGAGCCGAAACAGGCGACGAAATCGTCGCAGGCGTCGCAGGCCGGAAGATGTCCACGTATATCGACTTGTCCGCATCCGCATAAACCAACTTCTCGCGTAACGTCCCCGAGAACGGATTGGTGAGTTGACCCAAAACGCCAGAACGCTGTCCCGTGTACGTCAACACCGTGTAACGCCCAGGCGCCACCCCCGCGTCCACCAAACTCACCGACGAGGTAGCGCCCAAGGTCAAATCCCCCGTCACCTGCAACCGATCCGATCGACCTGGGCTGACGGAACCCGCCATATCGATGGCCAAGGAACCGCTGAAACTCAAATCTCCTGTCTGCAAGGTGCCTACGCCTCCCGCCCTCGCGCCAGGCAAGACCGATGCGCCTTGGGCGACCGCCAAACTCCCAATCAATCGACCCCCTCCGTACATCGTCTTTCCAGAGACCAAAGCCACCCCACCAACCGAGCTCGCATCAAGCAACGCACCCTCCGATATGGTCACATTCTTCGACGGAATCGTCGCAAGAGGTCCCAGCACCAACCCACCCCCATCCACGGTCAAATCGCCTGCAAATGTCTGTGGCTTCGTCATCGTCAATGTCCCCGCACCTGCCTTGGTGAAACTCCCTGTCCCAGAGATCACGCCGCCGTAGGTCTGGTCCAACGAACGATTGAAGATCACCGCTCCACTGTTCGTGATCGAAGCGTCGCCCACCGACCCGTCCACGCCTCCCGTCCCCACCTGCAGCGTGCCTGCAACCGTCAATCCGCCGGACAACACGCTGTTTCCAGCCAACGTCAACCGGCCCGAACCCGTTTTGTTCAACGCCAATGTTCCCGTTCCACCATTCAATGCGCCCGAGAAAACCGTGTCTGTTCCATCCCCAGCCGTCAGGGTCATCGTTCCGCCAACGGACGAAGTGATCGTCCCTCCCTGCCCGTTCAAATCCGACAGACTTGCCACCGTCTGAGACGTCCCAGCCAAATCCAGCGTCGCTCCCGTTCCAACAAACAACGGCGAGACGGAAGACACCGTCGAACCAAGCTTCAACACCCCTTTCGAAACCGTCAGCGCGCCCGTGTTGTCCAGCGGCGCAAGCTGGGTCAACGTGCCGCTTCCCATCTTCTCAAACGTCCCAGACCCCGTGATCCGGATCGAGGAGGAGATGTCATCCGACCGATCAAACGCCACCCCTCCGTTGTTGGTGATCACCTGCCCATTGATGCTGATGCTTCCGGTCGTGCCTCCCGCCCCGATTTTCAAAGTCCCACCAGACACCGTTGCCGTACCCGTCCCAACCGTCAGCGTTCGACTCACAACCAACGTCCCTCCCGTCGCCGTACCATCCGTCTGCTTCACCAAATTCAGCCCACTCAACGTCAGGTCTTTATCAATCTGACCGGCCTTCGTGGTGAACCCAGTCTGCACCGTCAACGAACCCAACCCCGTCAGCGCGCCGCCCTCAAAACTCAAGGTGGATACATTCCCCGATACGGTGGCCGTGGCGTTCCCGATGGATAAGGTCCCTCCCTTCAACGTGAAGGCGGTGTTCGGCGGGAAAGCCTGCCTCAACTCCAGCGTGCCCCCTTCAACCGTTGTTCCCCCAGTGTAGGTGATCAGCGCTGCAGCCGAATCGATGACCTGCGTTCCCTCCCCACGCTTCACGAGCGCCAGCGTCCCAGTTAAATCCCTCAGATACGAGTTGAAGTAAACCGAGCGATTCAAGGGAACATCGAGAATCGCAGTGGCTGCGGTGGAAGCCAACGTGTTTTGCAACGCCATGCTGACACCCCCACTCGAGACCAATCCGCCAAACGTTTGGGTGAACCCGCGCAGGTTCAACAGAGCGGAGCTTCCGCTTCCCCAGGCGTACACAGCAGCAGGATTCACCTGTTCATTCGCATACCATTCAATCGTCCCTGCCGTACCACCCGCTTGCTGCGTGAGCATCGCAACATTCAATGCATATTGCCCTGCGGATAGGCTCGTCGCGTTAAGCCGCAACACACCCCCATTGATGGTGCCTGCCATCCCTGAGAAGGTGTTCGCCGAGTTCAAGATCAAGGTCCCCGGACCAGAGACCATCAACCCTCCTGCTCCAGCGATGGGACTCGCGAACGTCACTGTCTGATTGTTCAAGAGAAGTGGCGCCACAGAACCGCCAGGAATCGCTGCAATCTGACCCGAGATATCTGTGTTGAAGCCAGTGGCGAACTGCAACTGCCCCCCTGCAAAAGTGATCTTCGCTGTCGTCGGATTCCCGATCTGGTTCGCGTTGCTCAAAACCGTCAAACCCCCGCCGAGCACCAAACCACCCAAGGTCGGATTCGCTGCGCTCAAGGTCAGATTTCCCGCCCCAACCTTCGTCAACGTTCCCGGCCCTGCGATCGGCGTCGCAAACGTCACATTGTTCGAGTTCAGGTCGATGATCGCGCTCTGACCCGCCGCTACCGCGCCGATCTTGCCCGAGAGATCTGTCGTAAGACCCGTCGCATACTGCAGCGCACCACCTTCAAACGTCACCGATCCCACCCCTAACGCCTCCGGACGCCACACGCTCACCACACCCCCTCGGATCTTCAGCCCACCATCGAACGTGTTGAGGCCCATCAACGCCAGCGTTCCATCTCCCGTCTTCACCACGCCCGCCCCCACATCACCCGAGATCACACCCGCCAGATACGCCGTCACTTGATCCGAATCGACCCGCACCGTCGTCGAAGCGCCTGCGAGTTGGATGTCCCCACGCAATGCAAGACTGTGATTCGCTGTGGTTCCCGAGAACCCAAGCTCCGACATCGCGATCACCGGATTCGGAACCGTCCGCACGAATGACACCGGAGGATTCGCTCCGCCCGCCACCGGCGAAGAGAGCGTCACGGAGGTTCCCGTCATCGCCGTCAAGTACGTGCCAGGCGTGATCCGATTCACCGCGCCGATCACGAGCGCGCCCAACGAAACGCCGGTCACGGCACTGATCGTTCCCGTCGTAGCTCCGTTCGCCGCAGTCAGCGTTGGGGCGACAACTCCGTTCCCCATCATGCGAGTCCCTCCGAACACCGTGATCGGCCCAGATCCATAGGGCGTCAACGAGGGGGCCAAGTTGTCGAACATGATCCCGCCCTCCGAAAGAACAAAGCCCGCATCGAAGGTGTTCGCTACCGTTCCGCTCAACGCAAGCACTCCGTTCCCCACTTTCGCCCAAGAGTTCGCAGAGGTCATCGCCGCATCGATGCGGAGTCCGACAGGTGCCACACCGCTCACGTTGATCTGCGGTGCCAACGCCGACAGGGTCACGATCCCTTGGATCACAGGCGGGGTATCCACCACGTCGTTCACGACCGAGATCGGTGCGCTCCCGTCCAATGTCAGTCCCACCGAGAACGCCACGCTCGGCCGCGCAGCGCCTCCAATCGTCCGGAAGTTCAAACTGTTCAGCGTGTTAGCTGCTGCGGTCAAACTGCCTCCCAAGGTCGCCGCGCCAATCAGCGTCAGATTGGACGTCGGCGAGATCAGCCCGCTCGCCGTGGTCGTCAATGTCCCACCGTTCACATCAACGTCTCCCAAAACCACGCGTGGTGGCCATGCAATGCTGGCGTCCGCTCCTGTGCCACCACCGCCAGTGAAAGAGAAGGTCGGCTGGCTCGTGTATCCAGAGCCCGCATTCGTGATGTTCACGCCCGTGACTTGTCCGCCCGATATCGTCGCCGTCGCGGTGGCGCCGGTGCCACCGCCACCAGTGATCGTCACGGTTGGAGCGGTCGCATATCCAGAACCGCCCGCCGTGACTCCTACCGCGCCCGTCAACGGCGTCGAGAGATCCAACGTCAACGTGCCCTGATTCACGATGGTCTTCCCCGTGTACGTGTTCGGCATGTTCAGCACCACCGTTCCCGCACCCGATTTGATCAAGCGCATGGTCCCCCCCGAGATCACGGAGTTCACCGTCATCGTGTTCAGGTTGTTCGAGAGGTGCAGGAAGCCTGAAGACGAGGTGATGCTACCTCCGGTGAACAGCGATGGCTGGTTCGCGTTCTGGACAATCCCACCCGATGTGATGGTCAACGTCTGTCCGCCACCAATCGTGATGGTTTGTGCGGCCCCAGGCGCCAGCCTCAACGAGTTGAGCGTCCGCGAGCCGATGGTGCGGCTCGCTCCATCCTGAACGTTTCCACCGAACGCCGACAAATCGTACCCATCAAACGCCGCGAACCCGTTCGCCACATCCCCCAAAGCACCCACCACCCCATCCGCACGCACCGTCGCGAACGAATCACTGCCCACCGTGAACCAGCCTCCAATCATGTTCTGTGACGGGAACCCGAGGAAATTCAGCGATCCCGTTGTCGTCGTCAGATTCGCGTTGCCTGAAAGGGTGATGGTATTCGATCCAATGGCCGAAATGGTCACCGCACCCGTAGTCGGAATCCCCGCACCGAAGACGCGCATTCCAAGCTGCAAGCCGTCTGTCGACGGAAGCGTCACCGTCGAACTGCCCGAGGTCAGGATCGCTGAACCATTCACCGAACTCCGGAACGTCCCAGACGGCAAGGTGAAGGTAAGGGCCGCCGCACCCGTTCCGCTCGTTGCCGTGGCATTGGCAGACAAAATCACGCTGTTCGTTCCAGACACCGCGCTGATCACCGTGTTCGCCGGGATGCCTGCACCCGTGACCGTCATACCCGGAAGCAGATTTGCCGTCCCACCCGGAACCGTCACCGTCGCGCTATTGAACGTTGTCGTCGCCCCAGCATTTCTGACCACCGCAGGCAACGTCATCACGCCAGAAGCCAACGTTGTCTTGCCTAGCCCATTCGTGCTCGCCGCAAGATTCAAGATGCCCGCCCCCGAACGTACCAACTGATCCACCGTCAATGTCGCATTCCCGCTCATCTGCGCAGGGTTCAACTGAACGGTCGCCAAACCCCCAGACACTTCCAGCGCGCCCAACTGCTGCGAGGTCACATCGCCCGGAGCCGCATCCATCCGAAGCGTTCCCCCGTTGAGCCGCACGGTGGCCGTGGCCGGCAAGCGATTCGAAACCGCTCCCACCCCGGTGTTGTCCAGTTGCAACGTCCCCTGCAAGAGGTCGTAGACAGACGCCCCGTATTTGCCGCCATCCAAGAACCTCACCGATCCCGACCGAACCACCAACGCCTGCGTCGCCGTGCTCTGACCCACCATATCCACATTGCCCGTCCCACCCTTCACCAAGGAGAGTCCCCCTGCGAACTGCGTCGAGATCCGGTCGCTCGCCGTGTTCGCCCTCAAAACCAAGGTTCCCACTCCCGAGGAACTCGTGATCGTGCCACCAGTCATTCCATACGCCGTATAATTCCCCGTCGGCGCGTTGCTCATCAATCGATCGATCGTCTGCGTACGACCCGCCAAATCCACCACCCCACTCCCCGAGACCGCCAACGCCGTCAAGTTCACCGCATTCCCCAACGCCTCCACACGGAACGCATTGTCGACTCCCAACCGCAACGTCCCTTGGTTCACCGAAGTCATCGCGTTCATCTGCATCGAGCGCGATATCGTCAGCATCCCCGGCCCGCTCTTCGTCAACCCACCTTGATTTCCAACTCCCTGGATCGCCGCGCTCACAGCCAAGTCGCCGAGCGTATGAATCGTCAGAGGATTGTTGCTCCCAGGCCGCAGATATCCGTTGGAGATCGACGAAGTTCCCGCCAGCGCGAGGATGCCACCAGACGTCACATTCGTTTGGCCCGTCCACCACCCCGCACCCACACCAGCGCCCGACCCAAGCACGAGGCTGTTCACCGTCCAACCCGCCATCGACGACGCGCTTCCAGACCATCCCACGTTCGCCGTCGCCAGAAAGGCCAACTGCGACGACAGCTCGCCACTCTGCAACATCCGTAATCCCGTGGCCGTCTCCGAAGTAGCGAATCCCTTCCCCCACCCGTTCACATCCGTATCCACCAAGACATCCGGACGGATCGACATCGTGTACGTTCCGGGGACGCCACCGCCACCGATCATGTTCCATATCGTCGAGAAGATGTTCGCCATTCCCGCTCCAGCCACTCCACCCAAGCTCGCGGAACGCACCACCATCGTGCCCCCCGTTCCCGTAGCGCCCTGATTGTTGATCGTCCCCAACCCGTTCAACGTCAACTGGGTCGCCCCTCCGCTCGCGGGATCCACGCGCAACGTCGTCAACCCCACACGCAGAGTCATCGTCCCCACCTGCTCGTCAATCGCTGCCGTCGGCGAGCCGATCAACTGCAACGTTCCGCCCGAAAAACTCAGGGTCCGCCCATTGGCGGTTGAATCCATGAAAAACCTTCCGCCCAACCGGTTGTTTTTTGCTGCAGCAGTGTTGTCCAAAATCAACGACCCTCCCGTTCCCACATCCGTCACATTCGAGGCCAACGTCGCATCGGCTCCAGCCAACCGTATCGCTCCACCCATCACCCGCAACGTCACCGGGTCCGCCGAATTGTTCGCCGTGAACGTCTGCGTGCCCGTTCCCGTCTTGGTCAGGAAGATCCGGTACTGGGAGACATCCGCCGTGGTCGAGATATCGAAGATGCTGATCGGCCCGTCGAAGGTCGCATCCCGATTGTCCAATCCGATGGTCAGCAAACCGAAAGCGTAGTTGTTGCCGAGGTTCGAGTTGGCCAACGTTCCCGTTCCACTCAGCGACCCGATCGCCCCCGTTCCTCCTCGCAAATCCAACGTGGTTCCCGACGAGAGCTTCACCTGCGAATTCAACATCTGCAACCCGTTCCCCACCAGAAGCGTACCCTGCTGCACGTCCGTGTCGCCCGCGTAATATTGGGTGCCACCCAAGAACAGCGCGCCCGCCCCACGCTTGATCACTCCGCCATCCCGCATCGCCGCGTTCACCACCAACATCGCTTGGTTCGGCGTCTCCGGAATCGGATCGATGTCAAACAGGCGCTGTCCACCGCCCAGACCCACATTCCCGGTGAGAACGGGAATCGCACTGGAGATCAAAGGATTCTTCACCTGCACCGATCCCGTCACCGTCAACGTCCCGGATCCGGTCGCGATCGTAGCTCCCTGACGGTTATTATTGCCGCCCCACGCATCGAGGAAGAGGTCCTTGATCGTCTGATTTTTATTCGCCAAATCGATGGTGTACTGACCCCGCACGCGAATGCTTCCCGTCGCAGGCATCTGATTCGAACGCCACCATTCCACGCGAGAACTCGCGACCGGAAGGTACCCCGCCTGATTCGTTCCCAACGTCGCGATCAAGTCCCCTGGAACCGCAAATCCGACCGGGCTGTTCAGCCTCAAGATGGTTCCATTCGCGAACGTATCTCCCGTGTACGTGTTGTTACCGGTCAGCATCACCGCCGTTCCCGAAATCGTTCCAGACCCCACCACCAAGGACACTTTGCCTCCACCCGGATTGTCGACGATTGACGAGTTGATGGTGAAAGGCGCAAACGCAGGTGCGCCGTTCACATCCATGTTGTGGATGAAGAGTTCATTCAAGGCCGCCGGCGCCGAGCCTCCCGCCGTCAAACGACCGTCCCCCGGCGTCGAGCCAATCCTCGCGAACCCCGTCAGAATCCCCCCAGAACCCACATTCAAAAGCGCTGTTGGCGTCGCGAACCGCACTTGAACCCCCAACATCGTCGCCTGCTGCCACTGGAAGGAGAGCGGTGCTTGGCTCAAATTCACTGCATTGGTGGCTAGAGAAGTCGTGACCGTATCATCGAGAATCGTGGAGCCAGCGACCGCAGCGCCCGCTCCCACGCTCGTGTTCGCGCTCAGTGACGCTAACCCCAAAGATCCGCGGCTGAGGTTCGCATTGAAGTTCCGCTGAACGAACTTGATCGAGTTCACCACCTTCCCTCCCGCTGGCACCAAGGCCGTGGGTGCCTCAACCACATCCAAGCGCAAGTTGGTTTGCGCCCCTGCCGTGGCAAAAACGTTTCCGTAATCATTCAACGGGCGCACCCCGATGCCTGGCGCGTAGGTCGCAAAGTCACCCAACGTGGCGTTGGTGTATCGCGTGTTCCCCGTGTTCGTCACCGCCCACCCGCCAATGATGCCGTTTTTCAAAACAGGCGCCTCGCTGAACAAAATCCGCGGCCCTGTCGGCACCGTCTGATTGAAGGTCACCCCTGCGCCGGTCGCCCGCGTGATGCTGCCGAGCGTGAGGGTCTGTGAACCCGCAGCTCCCTGCACCCGGATGAAACTCTGCCCTGCCGTCAGCTCCACTGGGCCCAAGGTCACCGCACCATCCGTCCACGCCCGAGGAACGTAATCTATCGCCGCACCTAGCATGCGAACAGAACCAGACGCCGACAGCCTCGGCCCGAGTGCAGGCACTCCAGCATTGTCATTCCACGTCAATGGCGACCCCACGATGTCCAACCGCGCGACGTTCGGGAACGCACCCAACTCACGAAGTTCCACCGCCGACCCAATGGTCAACACCCCAGTCATCGTGTTCGGCGAGACGAAGTAGCTCGTCACGTTTGCGCTCTCCATCGTCAAAGAGACGTTGTCGTTGATCTGCGTCGAGATCGTGTCGTTGCTGTTCGAAGATACCCGCAAGCCTGCTTGCACCAAACTCGTGTTCGTCACCACACCCCCGTGCATCGGGTTACCGGACCCAGACAACAAACGCGCCACGGCCTGCATATTGCCGTTCAGGTCCAACCGCCCCTCAGGCCACATCTGGACGAACGTGCCCAGGTTCCCTGTCACGTTACTCGTCATCGTCGGAAGACCAGGCAGCGTCTTGATGATCGTGTTCACCCCTCCAGAGAGCTTCACCGTTCCCTGCTCCACACGTAGCCCGCCCGAGAGGTAACCCATTGGCGTGGCGATATCCAGTGTGCCGTCCCCCGCCTTGATGAGCTCCGGCGTCAGGTAGCCTTGTGCCGCGCCAAGCGGCGTGGCCAGCGTCAGCGTGGTCGATGCGCCGACGGCGTACATGAAGATCGACCCTCCGTTTGCGCCGACCAACAAACCTGGCCCACTGATGCGAGAGTTGCCCCGCGCCAACACCGCACGCCCATCCAGACGAAGGATCCCTGTCGCCGGGATGTTCACCTCTCCGCCAGCATCCATGGTCAGGGTATTGATCGCCGACTGTACCCCTGCGGCCGCTGCCACCGGCGTGTCCACCCACACGTTGGTCGCCGTG
>CAZAZT010000025.1:26866-29079 GCA_964489645.1 uncultured Chthoniobacteraceae bacterium
GAGCCCATGTACGGAATCGTTCCCCCGATCATCACGTTCGAGGTGCCTGACGTTCCGGGAACCGCCGTGCCCAAAGCGGTCCCACGGAACAACGCCGTTGCGTTGTTCGCCGCAGTGAACCCCCCGATGGAGAACACCGTCGATCCGCCGCTCGGTTGGCTCACCAGTGTCACCGTGCTCACCCCGCCGCTAACCCCGTAAAGACCTGTACCGAGGCTTTCATTCACATTCGTCGCTCCACCGAAAATCGAGAGATACCCATTGGCTGTCCCCAAACCCTTCGCCCCCAATCGATCCCCAGCCTGCATCACCGTGTTATCCAACACCAAGGAGGACGCCACATCGATGTACGTGCCGCCCGTTGTCGGCGTCATTTTCCCTGCACCAGAAAGGATCATCTGTCCGGCGGAGACGTACGTGTTCGGCGTGAAAGACAGCCCCCCGATGGTCACCGTGCCGCCCACACCTGACTGCGTCATCGGCTGGGTCACGAACACCTTGTTCGTGCCGATCTTCTGGAAGTATCCCGTCCCGGTGACCGTCGACGAGATGGCACCGTCCAAGATGATATCCCCCGCACCCGCCACAGGGAGTGTCGCCCCACTTGAAAGGCGTGCGATCCCGCCATATCCCGCCGGGCTCAGGTTGCCCACGGTCGTGTTCGCCGTCAGTTGCAGCGCGCCGCTCAGCGTTGCCGAGGACGTGTTGCTGAAGTTCACGAGCGCACCCAGCGTGTTGCCGTACCCGTTTCCAGCCACGCCAACGCCCCCCAACCAAAGGGTTTCCGCCGTGGAGAAACCGTTCAGATCCACCGCCGCTCCGCTCGTCACAATCGTTCCCGCAGCACCTCCCGATGCGCCCAAAGCCCCGACACTGCCCACGCGCAAGATGCCCGCAGTCACCGAGATCAACCCCGTCAAGCTCGCGGAGTTGTCCGCACCCAAAGTCAATGTGTTCGGGGAATCTTTGATCAAGCCTGGGCTGGCCGAATCGGAAATCGCTCCGTTCAGGACGATATCGCCGTACCCTGCGATCCGAGTGCCGCGCGTCCACCCCTCCACCGCCGTCGCACCCGCGCCGCCACCACCCGTAAGCGTCACCGTCACCGGGCCAGTATATCCGCTCCCAGGATTTGTGATGGCGATTCCCGTGACAAATCCACCCGCCACCGTCGCCACGGCAGATGCCCCACTCCCTCCCCCGCCGGAGATCGTCACCGTTGGGGCCGTGGAGTATCCAACCCCCGGATTCGCGACACCAATCGAAGCTAACTGACCAGCCGTTGTACGGCCTCCCGATAGGAACGTTCCATCCGCGTCCTTCATCCCTTGCAGGGTGATGGGCGATGCAACCGTTGCTGTCGCGGCGCTCGAGTTGAACAACGCCGCGCGCTGCGTCACGGTGCCCGAACCCGCGAGTGCCATCGGCGTGGTGGACGTCAACGTTTGACCATTCAGATCCAACGATGCAGGCCGGACCACCGCGAGAGACGCAGCACCAGACAGCGTGGCCGCAGCACTGAGTGTCACGACACCCGATGCCGTATCGATGGATGAAACCGTCGTGTTCGCCGGTACTCCATTCCCCACCACCCAGTCCCCGACCGCCAACCCAGAGGTGTTCATGCCGGACACATCCGCCGAACCATTCGCCAAGGTACCCACACGGCCCGAAACCGATCCCACGGTCACGCTAGCTCCAGCACCCGCCGGCAACGCGGCCGGGCCCATCAAGGAGACCGTGCCAGACCGTATGTCCAATCCTCCTTTGAATGTTCCCGCACTGTCCGCCAAGGAGAGCATGCCATTCCCTTCCTTGATCAGGCCAAAACCGCCCAACCCATTTGCATCGTCCACGCCACCCGCAGCCACAACCGTTGCGGTCGTCGGATTGATCACCACGTTCGAACCACCAACCTTGATCGGCGTTTCAAACCCCACCCAGCCGAAGCCGCCGGAGTTCAGAATCGTCGTCGTCGAACCGGCGCCCAACGCCAAGGAACGAACGGTGGAGTTCAAGTCCGCTCCCCGCGCATCCAACGTCACAGAACTGTTGTCCTGTACCGTCAAATCATTCGCCAACCGCCCTGCACCCAAGAACCCATTCGCCACAGAAGGCACCGCTGTCGCAGCGAACAACCGTGCTGGGTCGATCGGCACAAAGCCCGAACCCAGACCCGCTGCCAAGGTGTCAGGGCCGGAATACATCACGTT
>CAZAZT010000025.1:29179-30588 GCA_964489645.1 uncultured Chthoniobacteraceae bacterium
GAGAACTTGCCCGTCAATCCACCGGCCGTGTAGCCGCTCGCGGATGCCGCCTTGAACTGCGGCAGCAGGAGGAAATTCGCGCCATCCGACAAGGTCACTTTCCCGGATCCGAACACCTCGTTGGTCTGCCCGGTGTACATCGACGCCCCATTCAACGCCGAACCGTTCACCGTGACGTCGGTCGTGAACACGTTGTTCCCGCTGAAGATCAACGTGCCTTGCCCCGCGTTCGAAGGACGATTCGTTTCCGTGAATCCACCTGGCACCACCAGCGCCAAACCGGACTGCACATCGAACTGAAGGTTCCCTGGCGCCGTCTGCTGGATGTTCTGGAAGCCGAGCACATATCCATTTCCCCCAGTGACTTTCAAGACCTGCGAGGGGCTTAACTTCAAGCCGCTGAACCGCACGAGATTGTTCACCGACGCGTTACCACTGTTGTTGATGTCGACCACCCCCTGACCTTGATTCGGATCAATCTCGACCGTGTTGCGATAGAAGAACGACACATTGCTCAGTCCTCCGTTGTCGTAACGCACAGACAGCGATCCGCCCGCCAGAATCACCGAGTTATCCGTTCCGAAAGGCGTCGGCTGCGAACCAACCCCTGCACCCGCAAGAATCCCAGAACCCACACGGATTGGTGCGGAGAACAGGTTATTGCCAGACATCAACAACGTCCCACCTCCCGTGAAGTTCAACTGACTCGCATTCTGGATCTGCGCATTCACGTTCAACGTCGGAACCCACTCCACCACGGTCCTTCCATCCCAACGGATCGGGGAAATCTGGAATTCCGCAGCTTGTCCGCGGAAATCCAATGTCCCGTTCAAGGACGGCACCGTGTACGGGTTGTTCGACGTCACGATCACCGGCCCAGACAACGAGAGCACCCCGTCGGTGTTCACGATCGCTGGGCGATTGCCGCCGGTGTTGTTGATGGTCAACCCAGCGAGCTGGTTGTCTCCGAACAGATTCAGGGAGGACGGCCCGTTCAGCGTGACCACGTTCGAGGGATGGATCTGACCTGCCGAGTTGATCATGCTCAACGTGCTCCCATTCAACGTGACGCCCCCTGCGGGAACAACGACCGTGCTGTCCGCCGACGAGAGTAACAGGGTCCCCGTCACCATGGGTTGTTGCGCACTCGGCGTGTTATTCCAGCCCACCCCGCCCTGCACCACCGTCCCTCGTGAGTAGGTGTTCGGAGCCGTCAACGCAATCACTCCACCAAAAGCCGCTGACGCCGCTGCGTTCACTCCGCCGCCACCGGAGAACAATAGCGTTGGAACGCTCGTATACCCACTGCCTGGATTGGTGATCGTCACGCCCGTCACCGAACCGCCCTGGATGTTCGCCACCGCCGTGGCTCCAGAGCCTCCTCCACCCACCACCGTCACGGTCGGAGC
>CAZAZT010000025.1:30688-33469 GCA_964489645.1 uncultured Chthoniobacteraceae bacterium
TCGCCACCGCCGTGGCTCCAGAGCCTCCTCCACCCACCACCGTCACGGTCGGAGCAGACGTGTATCCTGAGCCAGCTGACATCACCAAAGCCGACCCAACAGAGTTGACCCAAGCGGCTGTTGCTCCAGTCCCACCTCCACCAGAAATGGACACCGTCACATCTGCTCCATTCCCACCTGAACCCGGGTTCAAGATGACGATACCCGTCAAAACCCCATTTTCCACCACCGCGCGAGCCGATGCCCCTGGAGGCGCATTCGTCAAGGTCACCGTCGGTGTGGACGTATATCCCGAGCCGCCATTCGTCACCACGATTCCACCCACCGCGTTGTTGTAGGTGCTTCCTGCGGGGATGAAAATGGACCGCACCGCGATCTGACTGTCCGGATTGTCTATGATCCGACTGTTGATGGTCAGCGTGTTCTGCCGATTCCAGATGTAGAGGTCCCCCGAAGTACCCGCCGTCAGGCGCCCCTGATCAACGCTTGCGCCGATGGCCGCATCTACCCGCGGCCCGATCAATCCGCCTGAACTCAGCGTCAGCCGATCCGTGTTCGACGCAAAAGAGACCCCTCCGAACCCGCGCATATTGAGCGAGTTCATGGATTGGTCGCCGGCCGGCAACGCCAACGGAGCTAGCAATCGCACATTCTTATCGGAGCTGGAGGAGAACGTCTTCACGTTCGTGCCGAACGCCGTGGTCTCGACCGAGAACGGGTCATAATTCACGTCGTACTGAGCGAACCCCACTTGGTTCAACGGGCCAAATCCTGACGACTTCTCGGGAGTGGATCCACCCACGTAGGACAAGAACTCATCCTCGCTCACAGCCCAGCCCCCGAGGATGCCCATTTGCAAAGCGGGGGCGATTCTCGAAACCACTCGGCCTGTATCTGATCCAAAAGTCCCCAAGTTAGACGTTCCTCCAATCCCATATGCAGTCACCATCAACACCCCAGCATTGGTTCCAGACCTCCTCAACTGGTTCATCGTGAGCAGCGCGGAGTTCAATCCCACCGCTCCTCGGGTCACATCGATCCAGTTCAGCCCAGATTCCAACGTCACATCTCCGACCTCCTCAAAATCGTCCAGTTGCTGTCTTCCCCAGAATGACAAGGTGCCTCCACGCATCGTGATGGGCGTTGTGTCCGGAATCATATCATCGATCCGGAAGCGCGTGGCTTGAGGGTTTTTGAAGGCTCGGAGCTGACCGTAATTCAGATCGATGGACGATGTGTTGCTGAGCCGCGCTCGCTCCAGCAGTTGCAGGTATCCGGACATCACCAACGTGGGGCCGGTGTAGGTCTGCTCGGACCAAAGGTTCATCACAGACGCCCCGCCTCCGGCGCCGCCTCGCGCAAAAGAGATGGGCGATCCGGATCCGCCTCCGATGCGTCCTCCATAACTCCCACCTCCCACGGCCATCAACAATGCGGGCGATGGCGAAACGATGTCCCCCGCGCCAGCCCAAGCTTCCGTGAACGCCTGAGGCGAACGCAGATTCCCAAGAACCTGCGAACTTCCCTGCAAGTCGAGTGTGGCCCCATAGGAAATGGACATATTCGTTCCGGGGAACAGCGTGTTATCTCCCGCGGCCAATCGTGTCACACCGCCGTTCAAGGTGATGGTGCTTCCCAGCGTGTTCATCCGCTGAGTGGACCGGAAGTTCAGGTCTCCATCCAATCCTTTGGTGAAGTTGATGTTATACAACAAGAACTCACCATCCACATTGAGTGTTGCGTCCTTCGCCACCGATACCAACCCTTCGCCGTTGAGGGCAACGCGCACTCCCGAACTGATGGTTGAGGTCCCTCCCCTCGCGAGAATCCCAGGAAGGGAGAGCGTCACCGTGGTCCCAGCCGCCGTGTTCCCAGAACTCAGGGAAACCGCTCCGTCGAGTAACAGCCCGTTCCAGCGTAAAGCAGGTGAACTCACCGCCGTGTTCGAAGCGATCCGCACCGTGTTACTCATCTGCGCTTGATCCGGAGTTCCCGCAAAATAACCCGTGAAAGCGCCTAAGCCATTCGCACCGAGTGTTGCGAACTCTGATCCGTTCACGAATACACGCGGCAGGATTCCCGAAACCATTGCGGGAGCGTTCGCGAAGGTGATCCGCTGATTCGCCGTTCCAATCACTCCTTCAACATTCAGCGTGGACCCCCCATTCAATGCAGGAGCGGCACCCGAGAAGTTGATCGTAGAAGAAACCGCATTCGTGTTCTCGATAACCAACCGATTCGCTCCCCACCGCGTCTGGAACTGCCCGAACTGCTCGCTGGCAGCCCCAGTCCCCAGTTGGTAGATGAACGTCCCGTTATCCAGAACCAAACCCTTGTTGTAGGCACGATTGGTAACCGCCGTGGCACTGTTATCGAACACGACGGTTCCACCCGCTTGGGCCATCACGTTGCCACCACTTCCAACCGTTGCGGCACCTCTCAACGTGATACGACTGCCCGGCTCGCGCGCATAAAGGTCGCCAGTCCATCCCGTGCTCGCCACGGACAGATTGATCTTCCCTCCATTCATCGCGTAAAGCGCCTGCCCACCGTTCGCTATCGCCGTCGTACTGATGTTGAGGGTCCCACCACCGGTAACCCAAAGTTGGTTGTTCAACGTAAGACCTCCCGTCAGGGTCAACGTCGTCCCCGAATTGACCCCAATCCAAGCAGCATTCGAAACCGTCAATCGCCCGGAAATCGCGTTATTCCCCGAAACGTTTTCCAAAGCACCACCCCCATTCCACCCCGTGCTGGACAAGAAAATCTGGTTCGGCACCG